>CAZAKU010000193.1:0-4826 GCA_964485765.1 uncultured Lentisphaerales bacterium | reverse complement strand
AAGGTCCTCCATATACAGGAGGGGTCCCCTGATCTGGTCTATATAAAATACCGGCCAGCCAAAGGTCAGCGCATACACCAACAGATATTCACCCCCACAGATGTGGCAGTGAAGGGAGTGAAGGCCCGCGGTATACAGATGACCTCAAAGAAGATCTCGGCCATAGCCACATCAAAACCGCGCTGGTGGAAAGATGACGACAAAACGCCACGCGGCATAATGCTCTGACATGTTCATGCTATCCGGGCTAAATCGAAGGGCCCTAATCGAAAATCCCAGGCATCAACCTCTCGATTGGTGCCTTTTGCGACGGTCTGACCTCTAATGCCTTCTTAGCGAACTGTTTTGCATACTCAGCTGCATCATCACTCTCGCGCGATAATTCGTAACAGAAAACAGATGCAGAAATCAGGCGTGCACACTGCTCCTTTCTGTCCTGCTCATCATCAGATATCAGGTGACGGATAAGATCCACCATATGGCGTGCCTCAACACTGTCCCATAGAATCTTACGGCCATCACCAATATAGACATAAAGCTTGTCAGCCTTCACTGCGTCCAGAAGTTTGCGCTTCTCCCGCCACCCCTTCAGCAGGGGCCTATCCTCCAGCGTGTCTACAATAGTAGAGCGCATCCGGGCTAGATATTGATATCGTTCAATGGCCACTGCTATCGCCTCACGACCTTCATCAGTAGTGAAATCATCCTGTACATAACTAAGTTCACGCACAATCTGACTGTAACGGTTTCTAGTAAACAGCTCTTTACGGGAGGTAACTTCCCGCTCAACCCTAGAGAGTTCTGCGTCACGTTTGGCCTGCAAAGCGGCCTCTTCTTGTCTGAGGGCCTCCGCCTTTGCCTCATTCTGCTCGCGAATCAGGCGTAATCGCTCCGCCTCTTTATGCTCTGCTGCAAGTGTTTCCGATAGCCTCTCAAGCTCACGTAATCCACTCTTGGCGCTGGCAAGAGCCTCACGGGCTCCACTCAGCAAATCGGTAGCTTTCGTGGCATCATTCGCAAGCTTCTCCTTCGACTCCACAAATAGAGCCTGATTGGTTTTTGAAGAGATCTCAGCAGAAATGACTGTAACCCTTTGTGTAATAATGCTGTAAGCATGCTGTGCAGTAAGAACGTCACATACATCTGCGTATACCGCATCATATACAGCCACAATCCCTAACTCACCGCCAACCTCCGCGACCGAAGCATCCTCCAGATCCGCAACAAGCTCCTTTTCAAGATCATCATCGCCGTCTGAATCATCATCAAAAGTACTTTCTAACACATTTGTGCCGGCCAGAATAATTGCTGCGCTCTCATCGAAAGCGGGGACCTTAGGTAGGGAATCACTCGCCAACACGAAGATCTCGGTAGCGCTGGACATAACCTCTTCAGCCTCCCGGGAGACGCTTTCGAAGGGTGCCACAGCCTTCATAACCTGTGCTGCTACACCTTCCGCATCCGTGCGTGCTGTAACCTGCTCGGCGATAAGCTCATTAATCAACCTCTCCGCCACACTCCTCGTATATAAGAATATCCCGGCAATTGTTCCTCCCGCTATCAGCAGTAGGGAGAAAACAACAATCCCTATAATAAGCAATACTTTGCCCGGTCCCGCCCGATTCTCCGGATCAATTGAAGCTGTTGTTGCCGAAAGTGACGCTGCGCTGCCCCTGGGAACCTGAATTGCACCCCTGGCTGAACTCGAATCCGAGCCGGAAAGATCAAGTTTATTTCGTTTAGGACGAATAACAACACGGTTCTTCCGTGCACTCGGAGCAGGGCCAAGCTCTTCAAGGATGCGCATCATGTCGGCGAGAAGAGACTGGTATGTTGGGTAACGGCGCGAAGGAACCTGCTCAAGCATTCGCATTATCACGGCGTCTATGCGCGGATCAAGATCTGCCCTGTGTGAGCTGGGTGCAGGTGGCGGACCGGCAAAACGAGCCCTGACCACATCTGTTGGCGTCTCCCCGTCGAATGGAGGCACACCTGTAAGTGCGTGGTACAGTGTGGCGCCGAGGCTGTATATATCACTTCGGGCATCCGTACGACGCAGCTTGACACTCTCCGGCGCTATATAATAAGGGGTGCCCCAGACCTCTTTCTCTTCGCCTTCAGCATTTTCCGAAAAATTTGCTATACCAAAATCAACCAGCTTGGCCTGCATCTTATCATCGAAGAGAATGTTCTCAGGCTTTATGTCGCCGTGCGTAAGCCCTATATCGGCGGCATCACGTAATCCCTCCGCAATGTCAGCCCCCACCCTGAGGACCAAGGCAACATCCAGAGGGCTTTCATCATCCACCATCTGGTCAAAATGCTTCCCCGAGACAAGCTCCATCGCGATATAGGGCTGCCCATCTTCCTGCCCAAAAGAGTAGATCTGGGCAATATTGGGATGGTTCAATTTAGCCGCGGACTGTGCCTCACGGCGAAAATTGGCAACAAACTCGGCGTCATCTCCCAACTCACTACGCATAACCTTAATGGCAACATTGCGCCCAAGGCTCTTATCGTGAGCGAGGAATACTCCCCCCATCCCCCCCGACCCCAGAAGACTGAGCAACGTGAAAGAGCCAAACCGTGCCGGGACAATCTGCTCTCCCCCACAATGCGGGCAAGGTACAACAGCAAAAGGATCTACCCCTGAAGGATCAATTTCACATTTGCACAATGTACACTTAAATTGCACTACCGGATGGGTCTTAATCCCTATATCTATTACTTCATTCATTAAATTACCCTTGATCCCACACAAGAAAAGAGAGTATACAGTGTTATCGCAATTTACTATTTTGTCCAAACAAAAACACACTAATTATGCACCCAATCGTATTTCAAATAGGTAATCTTCCCATTCACTCGTACGGTCTCTGCATGGCAGCAGGCTTTTTCGCCTCGCTTCTGCTGTGGAAATGGCTGCTCAAAGGCACAAAGTGGGACACAAACAGGCTCTCCAGCCTTCTTACATGTATAATGATTTCCGGCATAATAGGCGGGCGATTTGCATATGTTGTTGAGCACTTCAGCGAATATAAAAGTTTTATCGCGATCATAAGCATTCATAAAGGCGGGCTTATGTTTTACGGAGGCTTTCTCGGTGCCGGGCTGGGTATACTGTTATATTGCCTTTACAATAAAGACTCTCTGCTTGAAGTGCTTGATATTGTAATAACTGCCCTCCCTCTGGGTCATGCATTCGGAAGGGTTGGGTGCTTCCTAAACGGATGCTGTCACGGCCGCATAACGGAAGATGCGCTGGGGGTCTGCTTCCCAAACACATCAGAAGCTTTCTATGCACATAAACATGCCCATCTGCTGCCACCTATGCAGCAGCATTCATTGCCGGTTTTCCCTGTTCAGCTCTTCGAGGCATCTGGAAACATTCTAGTGCTGGCTCTGCTGATTTACCTCTTCCGGAAGAAAGTTCGTCATGGAATAATTGCGGCCACCTATCTGGTTTCATACCCTCCATTGCGCTTTATCACTGAATTCTTCCGGGACGACCAGCGACTTCATCTCGGCAAACTAAGTATTGCTCAGTCAATTAGCATAGGCCTCTTTGCGCTTGGCATTGCAATCTTCGTTATCCTCGCCATACATAAGCCGACCAATAACAGCAAAGAGCCCCAACCTGATAATGCATGATACCCACCATCAGCCGAGCTGCCATACACTGCAAGTGGCTAAAGGAGAAAAGACGGGGCGTATCGACTCATGGCTGGCCTCCAGAATCTCAACTATGTCGCGATCACGCATCCAACAGCTCTTACGTACAGGGAACGTAACCGTTGACAACGTAATCGCAACGCCTCGCACAAACCTGCAACCCGGAATGACCGTTTGTCTTACCGAGCCTCCTCCGGTTGACACCTACCTTACCCCGCAGGATATCCCGCTCGATATCCTATACGAAGACGATCTGCTGATCGCCATTAATAAACAACCCGGGCTGGTTGTACATCCCGCCCCCGGTCACCCCGATCAAACGCTGGTTAATGCCCTTCTCCACCACTGCCCGAACCTCGAGGGGATAGGCGGCGAACGGCGCCCGGGGATTGTACATCGCCTCGATGCCGATACTAGCGGAGTTATCGTCGTCGCCAAAACCGACTTCTCAATGGGGCACATCACAGCACAGTTTGCCGCCCGCACAACACGCAAGCTTTACATTGCAGTATGTCACGGTGTCCCTGCACCGGGAAAAGGCACTATCGAAACACTGATCGGCAGAAGCTCCCATAACCGCAAGAAGATGTCGGTTAACAGCACACGCGGAAGGAATGCCGTGACACACTTTAAGCTCAAGCGTGCCCTGCCACACAATACCGCACTTCTGGAGGTGCGTATCGAAACAGGCCGAACGCACCAGATAAGAGTTCACCTCGCACATATCCGGCACCCTGTAGTTGGCGACAGCGTCTATGGACGCAAGAACCTCGACAAGAAACTGCCCACTGTACCAACTCGGCAGCTGCTGCATGCCGAATCATTAACGATCTCCCACCCCTCAACCAACATGCCGATCACCTTCTCAGCCCCACTGCCGCAGGATATGCAGGCCATGATACAATCGGCTTAAACAGCTCCACCAACGTATCTTTTCCGTTTTTTTAAAATAAATGTTTCCTTTTGACCTATGTCAAACAATACTCACCTCAGAAAGAGTACTGTTACCCCCGTCAACAGGAGATAGAAAATGACAACAAGAAAAATAATCCGTATCGACGAGGATAAATGCAACGGCTGCGGCAATTGCATTACCGGCTGCGCCGAGGGCGCACTTGCCCTGGTGAATGGTAAAGCCAGATTAGTTAAAGAAC
>CAZAKU010000192.1:0-2906 GCA_964485765.1 uncultured Lentisphaerales bacterium | reverse complement strand
TTCCTCTGTTTCTGGGACGACGCGGACGCATTCATCTATTTGTACCGATGGAGTGAGTTCGTCTGCGAGGCGGAACTGCATGGCGGCGTTGGACGGATCGCGTGTAAGTTGAAATGCCAGACCTGCCATATAGCGTGCTATTGCTATATCCGGGTACTCTTCGCGATATTCTTCATTCAATTTTTCCAGCATGCGCCGGGCTTCGACAGCCATATGTTCCCAGTTTCCCATGGCGGAGTGGTTGAGGGATGTGAGCACATGCATGAATATTTTTTCGTAGTAGGCTCCCTCATAGGTCTGGACGTTGTCGTTTATGACCATGCTTGCAGCACCTTCAGAAAGGCGCCAGGTCTCAAGCTGTTTCATGAGCTCTGCGGCGGTAATTAAGTTGTCGTTACTTTCGGTGTAGCGCCCCTGTTTTCGCAGTATCGTGCCGCGCTCAAACAGAATAAGGATATCATCATCATGTGGTGGGTCGCCGGGACGCAGATCTGTCAACTCCTCCTCGGCTCTTGCCATATCACCCGCATAAAATGCGCGACGGGCGGATGGCAGACGTGTGGAAGAGCATCCGCACAGCATCATACTCAGTAACGCAGCCGCAGTACTGAGTTTTACCAGCGCCCGGTATGGGAGCAGGAAACGTGACATATTACTACCAGCCTATGATAGGTTTGCTGGATTCACGCACGAACTCCTCTTCGGTGGCCCACTCAATCAGGCCGGTGGTGAGGTCGGTGCACTTGACTGCAAAACTGTAATAAATCATCTCCTTTTTGCTTACCCGCACCTGCCGTGGGCTGGTACGCTTCATCTCTGTAAGTGAGCCGGTGATCATATATTTAGCACCGAGTTGTTTGCCGATGTCAACGGCTTGCCCGGGGGTTACATTAGCTGCCTGATATCCCTGCTCCTTGAGCAGTTCGTCACGACGGTCAGCGTCGATGAATTTAACCTTGCCGCTGTTGAGCAGCAGTGAAGATAGGCGCTCGTCCAGTTTTTTGGTGTCCACATAGTCGCTGGTACGATTTTCAATACCGGCAGTCAGCATTATGGGGGGCTCCGTCAGATTCGCCAGGAATGGGCTGGCAATCATCTTGTTGGCGACATTTTCGGTAATATTACGCATGTCGCTGGCATCATAATGGGCTTTCATGTGGCCCATGTTTTCGACATCTACATCTGTTGTTTTAGCGCGGAAAGCAGCGCAACCTGAGTTAAGAAGTACTCCCGCTGCTAAAATTATGGCGTAATTGTGGTAATTTCTGTTTTTCATTTAGTATCTCCTTAATCAATTTTCAGGGTGGCAAACTGTCACCACTCACGTAGTGTACCACCAAGGAATGGGATTAACGCGTAAAAAGTGTAAATCCGGCAACATTTATTGATGACGGTTCCCAGTTGAATATATTCAAAAAAAGTTGTAGCATACGGTCAATACAGGAGACTTATACGCTATGAAAAAGACAGTTATATTTATGATCTCTATGATCTCTATGTTTACTTTTGCCGCACCGACGAGGGTTCTGGTTACAGATTTTGTGAATGAATCGGCTGGTTCCCGCGATGCGTTACTGGGCGGTACCGTGAAGTCGGAGGATCTGGCATCACGCGGGGCGCATGCGCTTATGAAGGAGATGCTTGATCAGCCTGAGGTAGTATTGGTTGATCGTCGTGAATATCTCGAGCAGATGGAAGCGCAGCGCAATAGAGATAATCAGAAGGATACTCCGGTTAAGGCCTCGGTGATACATGCTGCACAGTCTCTGGGGGCTGAAGTGGTGCTGCGCGGAACGCTTTTGAGCTTCTCGACAGGCAAAGAGAGTATCAATCAGGGTGGCTTCAAGACTGAGTTTTCCACACTTTCTCTGCGGGTTTCGATACAGGCTCTGGATTCTGTGGATGGAAGCCTGGTCGCTATCAGCGATGGTGTGGGGCAATACAAGGTCCGGCAGACAGCCGCTGTTAATGTGACTCTGGGTGAGGATGAGGTATACGCTTTGCTGACATCGGCGGTAGAGAAAGCCGCGCCTGAATTGAGTCGTAAGCTGGAGGCACGGAAGCAGCGTCTGGCAGACCGTCCCACGGTAAAGCTGAGCATCAAAACCACCGAAGACCCGGCATTGGTTGAGATTGACGGCGTTCTTGTGGGATCCACCCCGTTGGAGGGTATGACGGTTTACAAGGGCGATCATGTGCTTACTATAGGCAAGGGCGGGTATCCGGATGTTACGAAGCGTGTCGCGCTGAACGCCGACACTGCCATAGAGGTTCCGATGATACGATTGCAGCTTGATGCAGAGGAGATGAAGGATGTGCTTGAGAAGATGCGCATTCATGCAAATATTGGAGAGCCTGCCTGGGTTGTCCGGGTGATTGAGGATTGATCACCGAAACACACCCGCATTATTAGCCCGAACAGTATCAAGGATGCGAAATCTTCGCCCTAAATGCGGGGCACTAGTGAAACAAGCAGGTTAGAGCTGAAAAATAGTCTTTTTTTAGCGAACCATGCAATAAACGTGCGTATCCGTGCGTTGTTCTAGTCTTTGGGGTGTTAACTATTACGGAGATATCGATGAATAAGAAAGTTTTGATGTTGGTTATCGGGTTGGTTGCTGTAGCAGGTTTTTCCTGGCTGCTTGGTCGTTCTTCCGCTAGCGGCAACGAAAGTGACGTTGTTGCTGCAAATGTTGAGCATGATGAAATGCCTGTTTTAAGGGTGGTCACCCAGGAAGTGGTCTCTGCATCTGCGGCTGATGAGGCGCTGCGGTTGCAGGCCGAACTGGCCGAATTAATGGCTTCCCGCAGTAATCTGCAGGCACGGGCAAGCGGTCTTGAGTCCGAACTTGCCAATGCACGCTCAATGATCGTGCAGCTCCAGACACAGCCCAAGGTCGAAGAGG
>CAZAKU010000191.1:0-3217 GCA_964485765.1 uncultured Lentisphaerales bacterium | reverse complement strand
TGGAATTTTGGACATCAGGGCATCGACTGTTGTTGCCTTACTGCTCATCCGGTCGATCTGTTTCTTATCTTCAGATGCTTTAGCTGCCAGCGTTTTGGCGCGCTTTTCGTTCTTCAGAATAATGAACTCCGAGCCCGCTTCGGGTACGCCGGATAGCCCGAGAACTTTTACGGGGATAGATGGGCCGGCTTTTTTAATCGTCGTGCCTTTGTCATCCATCAATGCGCGTACCTTGCCGTAGAATCCTCCACACAGCATGGCATCACCCGGTTTGAGCATTCCGCCGGTAACAAGTACGCTGGCTGTCGGACCGCGTCCGGCTTCCATCTGCGCCTCTATCACATAGCCATTTGCTCTGCGTTTGGGGTTGGCCTGCAGTTCAAGAACTTCGGACTGTAGTAAAATCATCTCAAGCAGGGTGTCAATGCCATCCCCTGTCTGTGCACTTACTTCACAGCAGATTGTGTCGCCACCCCATTCTTCAGGTGTCAGACCTTCATTCTGAAGCTGTGTTCTTACACGGTCAGGGTTAGCAGCAGGAAGGTCGCACTTGTTTATGGCAACCATCATGGCGACACCGGCATTCTGAGCATGCTTAATCGCTTCACGCGTCTGCGGCATAATGCCGTCGTCAGCTGCGATAATGATTACGGCTATATCTGTGAGGTTGGCTCCACGGGCTCGCATGGCAGAGAATGCGGCGTGTCCGGGAGTATCCAGGAAAGTAATGTTATGCCCTTCAAGAGCAACGGTATAGGCTCCGATATGCTGAGTGATTCCGCCAGCTTCTCCTGTGGCCACCATTGCACTTCGGATTTTGTCCATCAATGACGTTTTGCCATGGTCGACGTGACCCAGGAAGGTGACTACAGGTGGGCGCTCCTCCATCTCCTCCGGAGCATCCTGCGGCATGACGTCCTCAGCACCTTCGACTTTGAGTACCTGATGGTGTTCTTTATTTGCGCGCCCTTTGCTTCGCTCTACTTCGTATCCCAGGCGTTTGGCGACCTTGGTTGCCGTATCTATATCGATTCGCTGGTTTATTGAGGCCAGAACGTTCATCCGCATTAATTCTGCAATGATGCGGTTGGCGCGGGTTCTTATTTTGTCGGCAAGGTCTTTAACCAGTACGTCATCGCCACGCAGGGTGATCTTCTTGTCACCTGCCTGCTCCGGCACAATGCTCTGTACCGGTTTCGGAGCGGCTTTCGCCTCCTTGGCGGCTTTTGCTGTACGCATTGCGGCGCGGATTTTGGCCTCTTTGGAAGACTCTGTCCGTTTTTTCGGTGTTGTCTTAGAGCTGTTTTTTGTGCCCTTTGCGGCGACAGCAGGTTTCTTCTCGGTGGAGGGCTGCTCTTTGGGAGCATCTTCCTCTTTGGCAGCGGGCTTTTCAGCTTTCTTTGCTGCACTTTTTTTGCTGCCGGCATCTGCCTTCTTCGGCTTAGGTGCAGCTTTGGCAGGAGCTTTCTCCTCCGCCTCAGGTTCTGCTGCTTTCGGCTCTTCGTCCTTAGGAGTCTGCTCGGGCACGGTTTCCGCTTCCGGTACTGTTTCCGTTTCGGGCACGGCTTCGGCTTCCGGTGCAGTTTCCGCTTCGGGTTCTGGCGCAGTTTCAGGTTCAGGCACGGCGTTGGGGTCAGGCAGTCCGCGGGTAGTGCGGTCCATTACCTCAGCCCGTTCACGTGCTTCTGTAAGTGCTGTCTGCTCAGAGCTGTTCTTTGCTGTACGACGGTCAAGGTCGAGTTTGGCGCGTTTCAGAAGGGCGGTTTCCGCCACCTCTTCATTAGCCTGCAACTCTTCCCATGGCTTGTGGACAAAGCTGGCCTTCAGAGTGGTGACATCGTCACCATCAAGATCGGACCATATACTGGATGCCTCAATATCGAGCTTGTGAAGCTGCGTAATGAGGTAGCGGCTGGTGGTCCCCAGCTCTTTGGATAGGTCGAAAACTCTCATGATTCGCTATTACTCGCCGTCCTCATCGCCTTTTGTAGCAGCTGCGAGGTTATAAATCGCGGTTGCTGTCTGTTCATCGTAGCCAGTTACATCCTGAATGTCGCCGATATCGGCGGCAAGAATGCCCTCAATGGTGAGGAAGCCGGCCTGTACCAGCGTTTTGGCCTGTTCAAGATCAAGGCCGCTCTCGGCCAGGTGGTCAATAGCCGAAGCTACCTGCTCCTCGAAGGATGCCGGCTCTCCGGTTTTCTGAATGTCTATACGCCACCCTACAAGTTTTGCAGATAACCTGACGTTCTGTCCGCGCTTCCCTATGGCCAGCGAGAGCTGGTCGGGGTCTACCAACACGCGGATTGTGTCGGGCTCATCTTCTGCAGTCTGTACGGAGAGGAATTTGGCAGGTGCGAGCGCATTAGTCGCATATGTACGCGGATCATCGCTCCAGCGTACTATGTCGATCTTCTCGCCTGATAGCTCGCGTACGATGTTCTTAACACGAACACCACGCATACCTACGCACGCGCCAACGGGATCGACACGTTCGTCGTGTGAACGTACAGCGATTTTGGTGCGTAAGCCGGGATCACGGGCGATCCCCATGATCTCCACTATGCCGTCAGCAATTTCGGCTACTTCGAGCCGGAACAGAGCCTTAATGAAGTCTGGTGTTGCGCGTGAAAGGATGATTCCGGGACCCGACGGCATATTACGCACATCCATTACATATGCACGTATACGGTCGCCTGCCTGGTAGCTCTCTGTGGGCACACGTTCAGAGGAGGGCATAATGGCTTCCGCACGTCCCAGATCCACTACAATATCGCTTCGATTAAACTGATGTACGGATCCGCTTACGATATCTCCGATGCGATCCTTGTACTCTTCGTACATGTTGTTGCGCTCAGCCTGGCGGATCTTCTGCAGAATGGCCTGTTTGGCTGTCTGGGCGGCAATCCGTCCGAAATCTTTAGGAGTTACCTCCATTTCAACAAAATCGTCTATTTTCGCATCAGGGTGCAGTTTCAGGGCTTCTGAAAGTGCAACAACATCTGTTTCACGTGAGGGTTTTTCGACTACGCGCATGGTCGCATATGTATTGATATCGCAACTCTTGCGGTCGATCTCTACCCGGACCTCTTCATTCACACCCATGGTTTTGCGTGCGGCTGACTGCAGGGCATACTCCACGGCCTGGATCAACGTCTCACGGTCAATTCCGCGATCCCTCTCCAGATAGCTCAGGATTGATAGCAGTTCATTATTC
>CAZAKU010000190.1:0-6858 GCA_964485765.1 uncultured Lentisphaerales bacterium | reverse complement strand
GCCACGCCCTACGCGAGATTCCAGATTGCACCAGGTGCCGCGGTTAAGTGTGCTGTTTTGTGCGACGATGTTGCTGGTTTTGAATGTTTCGAGCTGGGCCTTGCGGCCGAAACGCGATGCAATTGCTGAATTTGGAGCCATATGGCCACGGTCGAAACCGCTGTTAGTGTAGTCCTTGTGACGTACGGTTACTCCTGCAGCGTCGTCGGATGTGAAATTTGAGGGACGCTCTTCGGTATAGAGACTACTGACTTTATGGAGGCGGTATGCAACCCACAAGGGTGCGCGCATATTCTGGCTGTAGCCGATAATGAATCCGTGCTTCGAGAGTATTGTTGTTCCTGCAGTACTGCTTTGGGTGGATTTCGGGTACCCGGCGTAACATGTGCTGGTTCCCGCACCGAAGGTCTCCAGCGGGGATTTCACATCTCGGCCGCTAAGTCCTATTGCGTCGGTTACATCCGCCGCTTCATCGCCTATGTATTCAATTATAGAGGTAAAGGTAGGCCCCAGAGAGGTCTGCACCCTCTCCCGCCATTCGCGGGAGCGATGAACATACCAGTTGCAGGCGGAGATGATGATTAGTGCCAGAATGAGCAGTATCTTTACGATGCGCTTAAAAATGCGTCGCTGATCTCCTGCTGTCTTCTTCTTTTTAGAGCCGCTTTTTTTTCTCTTTCGCTTCTTGGATGTCATGATCCCTTCCGTGTAGCTTTCCGATTAAATTGCTCTGCTGCGTATGTTGAGGGCGGGCGCGCCAGGCGCGCGCTGATGCCTATAAATGCGGCATATATTATCAACAGACGGGCATCGGCAATATTGTATTCAATCAGGCCTATAAGCATGAGAGCGGAGAGGATGATGAGTGGCGCTTTGGCTGGATATCGTAACTCGTCGGGTGCAGATCGCGAATGTTTCATGGTTTTGAACGCATCGCGCAGTGCCCATATCATCCATATCAAAAAGATGAGCAGGCCATGTAGTCCGGTGGCCACAGCAACTTGAATGGGGTTGCTGTGGAGGTGGTCCTGATTCGGCTCGACATGATGCGCTATCTTTCGCAAATCTTTGTCGCGCAGGCTGCGGAATCCAACACCCCAGGGGTGCTCTTTAAGCAGTTCAGGTGCGATCTGGGTCCACATCGTCATGCGCCCGCCGTGGGATGCATCGGCGTCAAACCGGAGTGACACAATACGCTTGCTCACCGGGGGCAGAGAAAGCAGTATGCTGAACCCCAGAAGTCCGTAGAGGATAAATCTGCGCCACCCGAATATGCTGCCCGCAAGAGTGCTTCCGCAAAGAATTACGGCAATCCAGGGCCCGCGCTTAAGACAGACGATCTCGCCGACAGCGGTTACCATAGTCAGGACGCCCCACAGCTTTCGCTTCGCCCGGTTTTGGCGGTAGCTTGCAAGTAGAATGATGCCAGCCAGTACGCCTAGAGCCAGTCGCTGTCCGTCGCTGAGAGAGCTGTTGTTGATGAGCGATGTTGTGTAATCAGGCTGAGTGCCCTGCTTAACGCTTAGCCAGGCCATGATCGGGTTCTCGAAACATACCCTTACCGACAGGGCACAGGTTCCAATGAAAAATGCTGTGACAAAGCGGCGGAGCCGGGGGATGTTGTCTATGATCGACCCCATAATCGGAATAGCCAGAAGCCATGCCAGCTTGTCGATCTTGTCCAGCCCGCGTGCCGGACGTATGCCGTAGATGGTGGCAACCAGAGCGATGATAAAGAAAGCCAGAGCAAGCCAGGCTGTCGGCGGAAAGAATGGCAGCTTGCGCTTTTTAATGCAGGAGATGATCAGCATTATTCCGGCTGCAGCGGTAAAAGACCTTGCCAGCGGCAGTGAAAACCCCATTCCAAAGGCGGCGGCACAGGCTGTGCTCGTGAGAGGGTCCCGCTGAATACTGCTTATTAAATTGGAAAGGAACTTCTTCATTCGCGATTCCGGTTTCAATGAGGATTAAAATGTCCACCGAATAGTAGCATCCGTCACTCTCCTGACCAATACTAAAGGCTGATCACGTTCATCTCTTCGGGTTTTTGCTGATACATATACTGAATGTTGATTGAATGTCTCTGCCGACACTGTTAATGTGAGTTCTTCGTTACGGTTTTTGAGAATATGATGAATTGGTGTCGATTAAATAGATGGGTGACGGCGGCTGTTATACTCCTTCCTTTGCTGGGGGTGGGTGGTGATTTGCGGCCCGAAGAAGATCCGGTAGTGATAAAGGTATGGGAACTGCCGGACCCCAAACGTACCGATTCCTTTACCCGGGCCGATCTGGCTGTGGTGCAGGCCTTCCAGCGCAAGTTCCCTCACATTGAGTTACGTCCTTTCTCGGGGATACAGATAGAGCAGCAGGGGATGGACAGCAAGCCTCTGATGGCGATTGCGGGAGGGGTGGCGCCAGATATTCTGTATGTCAATTTCCGTCAGTCAGATACCTATATACAGAATGGATTCCTCTATCCTCTTGATTCCTTTATGGATGAGATGTCGGAGGAGGAGAAATCTTTACGCGTTCCCAAGCCCGCCTGGCCTGTAGTAAAGCGTGCGGGAGCTGATGATACTGTGCATACATGGGCTCTGCCTTTCGGGTCGTATGTGCGTGTGCTTGCGTACCGGAAAGATCTCTTTCACAAGGTGGGCCTTGATCCGGCGCGCCCCCCGCGTACCTGGGATGAGTTTCTGGAGTATTCGCGCCGCCTGACAATCCCATCTGAGGGCACATACGGGCTATATCTGGCTGTTGGCCCCCACTCTGCCTGGGATTGGATCAATTTCATCTGGAGCGCCGGGGGCGATGCGGTTGAGCAGGATGCGGAAGGGATTTGGCGTGCCGTATTTAACAGTGAAGCGGCGGTCGATGCCATGGATTTTTACCTTAAGCTGACGACCTCCCTGTGGCATGACGCGGAGGGGCGGGAGCATGTGGGTTATGCCTGTCTGGAGGAGTCGCGAACTGCGGGGCAACTGTGGCGCGATGGTAAGATCGGGATGCGCATCACCTATATGAGTGAGCGTGATATGGGGCGTGATATCGACCCTGTCCTTTATGGTGTGGCGCCGGTTCCCCTGAGCTGGAAGGGGATTAGGGGGTCAGAACTGAACTGCCCTATGATGGGTATTTTTGCTGCAGCCGGCGAGAATAATAATTCAGGACTGGGTAATCGTGATCCAGATAGAGTTAAGCGTGCCGCCTGGGAGTATATCCGCTTTTACGATTCAGAAGAGGCGAGAGCTATTCGCGTTAAGAGTATGGTGGATGCCGGCTATGGCAAACTCCAGAATCCGGTTTATCTGGAGCGTTATGGCTTCGGCGAATATCTGAAGTATACCGACCCTCTTATGCTAGAGACATATATCGAAGCGCTGGCAAATGGTAAACCTGAGCCTTACGGGCGGAACTGTCAGCGTATATATGACTTCATGACTTTCCCTATGCATAAGTGTATGGCGCTTGATAGTGCGGGGGAGCTTGGCGATACACCTGAGTCGCGTCGAGAAAAGATGGGCGAGATACTCGATGCAGCGGTGCAGAGGACAAATGAGGAGATGATTGGTTACATAGCGCCGGATGTGCGCAGCTATCGCAACCGGGTTGCTCTGGTAGTGGCCACAGCCATTGCAATTCTCTTCTTTATGATTCTTCGCCGGGTGTGGATCATCTTTACTCCCAAGGATGTTGAGGTTAAACGCGGCTGGATGGTTGGAAAATACTTCTATGCCTATCTGCTGCTGTTACCTGCCCTGCTGTCGATTCTGTTGTGGAAGTATGTGCCCATGTTCATGGGTTCGGTAATGGCCTTTCAGGAGTATGGTGTTGTAACTCAATCGGAGTGGGTGGGACTGCAGAATTTTGCCGATGTCCTTTTTGATCCTACCTGGTGGCGCTCTCTTGCGAAGACTTTTCAGTATATGGCGATCTTCCTTGGCTTGGGGTTTGTTCCTCCGATTATTCTGGCTATCCTGTTACAGGAGGTGTCACGGGGGAAGGTTATTTACCGTATTATATATTATCTCCCGGCTGTAATCACGGGGGTGATAGTTATATATCTGTGGAAACTACTGTTTGATCCAAGTGATGCCGGAGGTCTGAACCAGATATTACTTTCGCTTGGGTTGGAGAAGAGGGCGTGGTTGCGCGATGAGTCGCTGGCTATGCTCTGCTGTGTGCTGCCTTTGGTATGGGCTGGTATGGGCCCGGGGTGCCTGATATACCTGGCGGCTCTGAAGGGCATCCCCGATGATCTATACGAGGCGGCAGATCTGGATGGTGCTAACTTCTTTCATAAGGTGGTTTACATTGTGCTGCCAAACCTGAAGGCTCTTATCATTATACAGTTTATATCCGCCTTCATCGCCGCAAGTCAGCAGAGCGGATTCATTCTGGTTATGACCTTCGGCGGCCCGAACGAAGCCACCAAGGTCGCCGGGCTGAAGATTTTTGAAACCGCTTACCTCTCCCTGAAATTCGGCATGGCTACGACTATGGCCTGGATGCTTGGAATAATTTTAATGGGATTTACCGTAATTCAGTTGAAACGCCTTTCGAATATGGAATTCAGGGCGCATGGCATGGAGCAGTAAGGTATATGCCAATAATCAGCAAAGTGGGTCGTCGCTCGAAGAGAGGAAGGTTTTTTGACCTTTTTCTGCATGTTGTCCTGATTGCAGGTGCGGTGACAATGCTGTACCCGTTTATGATCATGGTATCGGGGTCGTTCAAAAGTGGGGTGGATTCACGCAATTTCAGTCTATATCCGAAATATTTTTCGGATGATAACATGCTGTTCCGTAAGTATGTAGAGGCCCGCTATGGTGAGCGCAGTGTAGATATGCAGCGTGCCTACAACGGCCGCTATATCTCCTTTGAGTTTGTGCAGCCGCCTGAGCCTGCCGTTGAAAAGCGCTATGAGGATTGGGTCGCGTTTATGCGGGAGAGAGGTGCTCAGCATGATGTTTATGATTTCTCTGTTTCGGAGCAGCGGGGCAGGGGCATTTATCCACGCAATAACCGCGCTTTTGTAAGTGCATTAAAGCTGGAGTGCGATGGTGACATTGCTGAGCTGAATCGCCGCTATGGCATGACTGCCCAGTCGTGGGATGAAGTAAACAGCGGCATGACAATAGCAGGCTCAAGCCCCGGGCGTCGTTTCGACGGACGTTACAGCGGTATCATGAAACGTTATCGGGAATTTGCCGACGCACTGCCCCTGTGGCATCGCGTTTATATTAGCTTCGATGGCGACTTTGTGCAACGCCAGTTAAAGCCCGCATACAGCGGAGATTTGGACGCGCTGAACCGTGATCTCGGCACATCTTACGCCTCGTGGGGCAATGTGCGGCTTTCGCGGCATGCCCCTGATGGAGCTGTACTGCGGCACTGGACTATGTATGTGCGTGAACTTCTGAATGTTAGCCACATTGGTGTTGATGCTGCCGCAGCACAGACTTACAAGGAGTTTGTTGAGGCCCGCTATAACAGCATCACTATGCTCAATAATGTTTACGGCACCGGTTATGCTTCTTTCGATGAACTGCATCTCCCGGAAACCGTTCCGTCTAAGGGTGATATTAGAGGGGACTGGATCCTGTTTGTGTCAACAGTTGCGAATCCTGAGCACCTCTTTATCAATAGTGTGGAGTTTGAATTCCGTGATTGGCTTAAGTCGCGTTACGGCGATGATTTTGACTTATTGCAGCGTGAGTATAAGCCGGGCTGGAGCCATTGGTCCGACATCTCTCTGCCGGAAGAGGCACCGGAACAAAACATAAGAATGCTGAAGGACTGGGTTGCTTTTCTGCGCAGCAGTGCAAACGTGGAGTCCATACGGGTGCGTCCATCTGCCAGAAGCAGTTATATAAATTTTCTGCGGGACAAGTTTGCCACACCGGATGGCTCGGTTGACCTTGATTCTTTCAGGCGTATCTCCGGAGCCGATGTTCAGTCTCAGGATGACATCTACCCGGCGGCGACACTCCCCTCCGGTGAAGAGCATCGCGCTTTGTGGATCGAGTTTGTGACGGGGTCGCTGGCTTCGCAGCATATATTACTTGATGCCGAAGCGGAGCGTTATGCCTGGAGAAAATTCCTTGAGCAGCGCTATGTTCGGTTGAGTGAGCTGAACATTGCCTACGGCTTCTCCTACCGCAGTTTTGACGAACTTCCCGTGGATTACCATACGATTGACTGGTTTATATTCAGCGAGCATCGCGGGAGTATATTCCGGGAATTTCTGTCACGTAATTATATAATGGTGCTGAGTGTTATGTTATATAACGGCCGTGCCATATTTAATACGCTTGTATACTGTTCGATGGCGATAGTTATGGCTCTGTTTATCAACCCCGTTGGTGCGTATGCCATGAGCCGTTTTAAACTGCCAACGAGCTATAAAATACTGCTTTTCCTGATGCTGACGATGGCATTTCCCCCCATGGTTATGGGAATACCAAATTTTCTGATGCTTAAAAACCTGAATCTGCTCAATACGTTCTGGGCTCTGGTTCTGCCAACCGCTGCTAACGGGTATTTCATTTTTTTACTCAAAGGATTCTTTGATTCACTGCCGAAGGAGTTGTTTGAGTGTGCAACCCTGGACGGGGCATCGGAGTGGCAGATCTTCTGGAATATTGCAATGGCGCTATCGAAACCGATTATGGCTGTGATTGCGCTTAATGCATTTAATCTGGCGTATCGCAATTTCATGTTTGCGTTTATCGTGTGCCAGGATCAGAGGATGTGGACGATGATGGTGCATATCTATCAGTTGATGCAGCGCAGTAGTCAGGGGGTGGGGTTTGCTGCTCTGGTTCTGGCGGCTATCCCTGTTTTTCTGGTGTT
>CAZAKU010000189.1:0-3515 GCA_964485765.1 uncultured Lentisphaerales bacterium | reverse complement strand
GGCAAACGCCAAATGTGGAAAATGTGCATTGCAACGGTGGCGATAATGATGACGAATACCGTAAGGAACCGTCGATCTGAATATGTACTCACAGCCCCTTTCATGTCGTGTATCTACTTGCTACCATCTTATTCACCTATTTCCGTTGCACTTCGCGAATGGCAATCAGATCTTTCATTACAGCGAACTGACTATACTGATAGGAATTTGTTTTTAGCCTCAGCACTTACATTACCCTCAATCAGCCGTTAAACAGGCTCGATGTACGAACACTAGTTAAGTAACAGAGTAATTTCAAGGTGTTAATGGACTTGGCGCTCTTGGCGTCTTGAGTGAGTGAAGCGCACGGGCGAGAGGCATTCTTGGTTTGGGGGGGATTGGGGACAGGCAAGATTTAGGGCACAGGCCAATAATGGCCTGTCACAAGTGACGAGAGAATGTTGCCTGTCCAGAGGTTGGGTTACCGTCCAGCCCTTAACCCGTCGCGCTGTGCTTGAGTGGGCGGAGTATCACGTTGGAGGAATCGATAGCGATCCCGATCCCGATAGGGATGGGAGAGGGGGATAGATAAAGGGCTAGAGTGGAGCAGAGACCGAACAAAAATCATACAAATCGGATACAAATCTGATCGAATAGTATAGGCATGAATGGGGCTTCTGTTGTACTCTTGCGATGAAACGTTTGTAGGGTGCTCTTTGTGAGATCGGCGATGCTTGGGATGCGGGTAGTTTTCTGCGGGCAGGTCCGATTTCCGGGGCCAAAGGAGGTCGTATGTTTTCTTTTTTCCGTGCATTTATTGTTGTTGGTTTGCTGTTCTCTCTCTCTGCGGCGGGTTATCTTTACGGAGCCGATGACGCGGCAGCGGATGAGGATTCGACGCTCTATTACAGCGCCAATGCCCTTTACAACCGAAAGCTACATGCCCTGGCAATCGGTGAATATAAGCTGTTTCTGCAGAAGCATCCCGGTCATTCCAAGGTGGGTGATGCTCATTACGGTCTGGCTCTCAGCTATTATGCCCTGGGCAGATTTAAGGAAGCGGAGCCGGAACTGAGGGCTGTTATTCAGCTTGGTAAGGCGGGGGATTCCGCACGACTGCACCTGATGCTGGGCCAGTCTCTGCTGAAGCAGGCGAAAGTGGCCGACGCGGAAAAGGTGTTTTCCGATGCGGAGAAGCTTGTTGGCGAAACGGAACTGAAACCGATGGCTCTGGCCGGACTCAGCGAAGCTCTCTTTGCGCAGTCAAAATGGGAATCCGCAACTGATGCGGCTGAGCGTTTGCTGAAGCTGGAACCGCAACCCGCACTGCTGATAAGAGCGCTGTATCAGGCCGGTTATTCCAGGCATCAGCTTAAGCAGTATAAAGAGGCTTTGCCCCTTTTTGAGAAGCTGCTGGGGAAGGCGGAGGGTGCGCTCAAACAGCAGACGGCCTTTTTGCTGGCTGAATGTGCCCGTGAGACAGGTGATCTTGATAAGGCGGCGCTTCATTATCCCGCAGCTGTGGAGCTGAAGGGGGTAGAGCATGAGGTGTACTATAGGATGGGTGTTGTTCAGTTCGCACTCGAGCACTATGACGATGCGATAGTTGCCTTCAGCAAATCACTCGAGATCAAGCCCGACAGTAATTTTGCGGCCAGTGCCGCAATCTACAGCGCCCGATCCTGGCTGGAAAAGGGGAAATATGACAAGGTGATCGAACTTCTGCAGCCACTTGCACAGGGAGATACTGCCGGGGTTTCGGATGAAGCAGCAATCTGGCTTGCACGCGCGTTTACGGTACAGAAACAGTATGCAAAGGCGTCGGAGCTGCTGGGCGCTGCTATCAAAAAGTTCCCGAAGAGCAGGTTTCTGAGAGAGTTGCGGTTTGATAATGCCAATGCTCTGATGGCTTCAGGCGATAATAAGGGCGCGGCGGCCCTGCTGGCCGGAATGCTGAACGACACCAAGTGGGGCCAGTATGCCGATGTATTGCGGCTCTACGCGGTAACCCTGCATAAAACAGGGGATTATGCCGGCAGCCTGAACTACGCCACGAAATTCATGCAGCTTTCTAAGGATGATGCCCATAGCGGAGATATCCTCTTTCTGAAGGCCGAGAGCTACTATATGCTCGGTAAACTTGACGAAGCCGTTGTCGAATATGATCTGTTCTTGAAGGAAGAGACCACCCATTCCCGCCGGAATGCTGCAATTCTGCGCATGGCACAGATTGAGTACAGCCGTGAGAAGTGGGCCGCCGCACTGGCACGCATAAAGCCCCTTGATGGCAAGGTTACCGATGCCGCTTTTGTTAATGACCTCTCCTTTTTGAAGGGCGCCTGTAACTTCCGGCTTGAGAATTGGGCGATCTCTATTACTGCATTGAAGGCATTTTTGGAGGGAGGAACAAAAGAGGACCCCCGTCTGGATACGGTGCTGATTGAACTTGCGATTGCAAATGTACGCAGCGGCAATGTTAAGCAGGCGCGTGTTTATCTCGATAAACTGGTGGCAGAGCACCCGAAGAGCGTACACCGTGCCGTTGCCTGTGCAGAGCTGGGTCGGATCTGCTATGAATCCGGTGAGTATGCCGCCGCACGTAAGGCACTGGAGCTGTGCATTGCTGCGGAAACTAAGGGACCGCAGAGGCCCAAGGCAGAGTATTATCTGGGCTGGGTCGCGATGGCGGAAAAGGATGAACCCAGGGCAATAGCGCATTTTAAGACTGTTGTAACTTCCCATGCCGCACATCGACTGGCCGCTGATTCAAAGCTGCAGCTGGGTCTGCTGCAGTTTTCGGGTGGCAAATATGCCGAGGCAAAGAGCACTCTTGAGTCATTTACGAAGGGGAACCCCAAACATGCCGAGATGGCTGCCGCATTGTATGCACTGGGCGTGGCCAAATCACGCTCGGGCGATAATAAAGGCGCGGTCGCAACCTTCCGCAATATCGTTGATAAATACCCCGATGCTGCATATTCCGATCGGGCGCTGTATGAATGGGCCTGGTGTGAGAAGGAGCTGAAGCATCCGGCCGAGGCCCTTAAACTGTATGAACGCTTTATCGGCTCCTTTCCAAAGAGCCCGCTTGCTGCAAGGGTGAAAATGGAGATGGCGGAGTTAAGCTTTGCCGAAGAGGATTACGATAAAGTAATAGCACAACTCGAGGCAGCTATGCCCGGGCTCACGGACGCTGCAGTCAGGGCACAGGCTCAGCACCGCCTCGGGATGGCTCTATTTAATAAGGGGCAGTTCGAGAGAAGCGCACCTATTTTCGAGACCTTGGTGAAGGAGCATCCCGAATCTGAGCTTATAGTTTCGGCAAGGTATCATGCCGGTGAATCGCGTCTGAAGCTCCACGAAACGATTGCGGCCCGTGATCATTTCTCGGCTGTGGTTGCTATGAAGGCAGAGCCGGATGTTATCGAGTCGGCATTGCTGAGGCTTGGCGAAACACAGACCCTCACAAAACAGTGGCCTGAGGCGGAGGCCTCTTACAGGAGATTTCTCGACAGCTATCCCAAAAGCCGTTGGCT
>CAZAKU010000188.1:0-6499 GCA_964485765.1 uncultured Lentisphaerales bacterium | reverse complement strand
CCCCATGAATAACACAATCGTACAGACGGATGAACTCACAAAGCGCTTCCCAGTAGGGGGCGGTCATTTTACCGCCCTGCGAAACATCAACCTCAACTTCACCAAAGGGGAATTCACCGGTGTGGTAGGGCCTAGCGGATCCGGGAAAACAACATTACTCAATATCATAGGCTCGCTTGATGTTCCATCGGAGGGTACCGCAACCGTACTGGGCCGATCCGTGGGTAAACTCAATCACAAAGAGTCCGCACGCCTGCGCAATCAGCATATAGGGTTTATCTTCCAGACCTATAACCTTTTACCGGTATATACGGTTTTCGAGAATGTGGAATTCCCCCTTCTGCTCATAAAAATGTCTGCATCCGAGCGTAAAAATTCCGTACTTAAAATACTGGAAGATGTCGGGCTGAGCAGCAAAATCAAATCACGCCCCGCACAACTCTCGGGCGGAGAATGCCAGAGGGTCGCCATAGCCAGAGCTATGGTCAAGAAACCCGACATTGTTCTGGCGGATGAACCAACCGCCAATCTCGACGCAGAAAACTCGCATCACATACTGCGAACGATGCAGATGCTGAACAGCGAGTATGGCACAACCTTCATCTTTTCCACGCATGACGAGAAGGTGATCGGTTACCTGCAGCGTAAGATAACGCTGGAGGATGGACGTGTAGTTGCCGATCAGCAGACAACCCCGGCCGTGAACCCGGCAGAGGAGAATTAAAATGCCTGCCGTCAAACTGGCATACCGGAACCTGATCGGTGCCGGACTGCGCACATGGCTCAGCGTAATCGTGCTATCGATGTCATATGTCGTAATTATATGGCAGCAGGGGTTCCTGGATGGATGGAACCAACAGGCGCGACGCGACACAATCCAACAGGAGGCTGGCGGAGGACAGTACTGGCACAGCAACTACGACCCCTACGATCCACTCTCCTACGAAGAGAGCCATTCCCCGATTCCCACCAAAGGCCTATCAGGCATAACCATCGCCCCTATCCTTATAACACAAGGCACCATATACCCGGATGGCCGCATGCTGAATGTTGTGCTGAAAGGGATCGCACCGGAACAGCAGGTACTGGACCTCCCCACCGTAACCATAACAGGTGATGGTGACTTTATACCTGTCCTTATCGGTGAGAGAATGGCGAAGGACGCCAAGCTGGAGAAGGGAGACACCGTCACCGTTCGCTGGCGTGACGTAAACGGGACGTTCGATGCTCGCGACGCCATAGTCGTAAATATAATGAAAAGCGATGTCCCGGCAGTAGACAGGGGTGTATTCTGGCTTCCACTGACGCAACTGCAGTCAATGCTTCAGATGCCTGGCGAAGCAACAGTAATAGTTGTAGCAGAAGAGGACGAAAGTATACCTCAAATTAGCGGATGGGAATTCCGCGACCAGGCATTCCTACTGAAGGATATAACCGACATTATACAGATGAAAAGTATCAGCGGTTCAATAATGTATGTGATACTGCTGTCACTGGCTCTGCTGGCTATATTCGATACACAAGTATTGTCAATATTCAGGCGGCGGCGTGAAATTGGTACGCTGATCGCACTGGGGATGACGCGCGGAAGCGTTATCCGGCTGTTCACCATCGAGGGTGCCATGCATGGATTACTGGCGGCTGCAGTCGCCGCGCTTTATGGAATACCTCTGCTGACATTACAGTCCATATACGGCTTCACAATGCCGAAGGCTGTCGACAGCTACGGAATAGCCATAGCTGAAACCGTCTTCCCGCTTTACAGCCTGCAGCTCGTTGTAGCGACAATCGTTATAGTGATGCTCTCCGTCACCGTTGTAAGCTACCTGCCTGCACGCAGAATCTCCCACATGAACCCAACCGATGCCCTGCGGGGGAAACTGTCATGATACGCTTTCTGCTTAAAGGACTTTTTCGTGACAGGTCGAGAAGCCTGTTCCCCTCGATCACTGTGGCTATAGGAGTCGCCCTGACGGTACTGCTGCATAGCTGGATCAGCGGGATTATGGGAGATCTGGTGATATCTAATGCCAACTTCTCCACAGGACATGTCAAGATAACCACACGGGCCTATACCGAGAATGAAAACCAGAAACCAAACGATCTTGCAATTCTGGAAACAGATGAGCTGCTTCTGGGGCTCAGAGACAATTTCCCCCAAATGCAGTTTACTGAACGAATTCAATTCGGCGGGTTGCTCGATATCCCCGATGAAAATGGTGAGACCAGGTCGCAGGGACCAGTCGTCGGCTTAGCCATCGATATGTTATCCGGCGAATCCGCCGAAAAGGAGCGACTGAACATTGCAAGAGCAATTGTAAGGGGGCGCATCCCGAAGTCACCCGGGGAGATCCTGATAAGTGAAGAGCTCTCCCTGAAACTAGAGGTCAGCCCGGGGAGCTCAGCCAGCATTCTCAGCTCCACAATGCATGGCAGTATGGCCATGCAGAACTTCACCATAACCGGTACTCTTAAATTCGGAGTGGGCCCAATGGACAGAGGTGCGATAATAGCGGACATCAATGATATCCGCCGAGCACTGGACATGGAGAATGCAGCCGGCGAAATACTGGGATACTTTAACGACGAAAAATACGATGACCCCGAAGCTCGTAGAATAGCAGAGCAATTCAATCAGCAGAGCAGCGACCCGAATGATGAATTCAGCCCGATAATGCGAGCTCTGCGCGACCAGAATGATCTCGCAGAATATCTGGATCTGGCCGAAAACATGAGCGCCATTCTGTCAGGGGTTTTTATATCCGCGATGTCTATTGTGCTCTGGAATCTGGGTCTTATCGCCGGAATCAGGCGATACGGAGAGATAGGAGTAAGACTGGCAATAGGCGAAAACAAAGGGCAGGTTTATCGCTCAATACTCCTGGAATCATTGTTGATAGGCCTTACGGGAACACTCATAGGTATAGCCATCGGTCTCTCCTTGTCGCTCTACCTCCAGATACACGGGCTCGACATAGGTTATATGATGAACAACTCATCCATGATGCTCCCCGGCATAATGCGTGCCCGCATAACACCACAGACAATATATATCGGCTTTATCCCGGGGCTGTTTTCCACCCTTCTCGGTTCAGCCCTCGCCGGAATCGGCATCTACCGACGGCAAACCGCACAGCTATTCAAGGAGCTTGAAGCATGAGAGTGACCGTAACGCGTACACTGATTACTATAATCGCAGGCGTAACAATCTCCGTGGCCGCAGAGACGCTGCCTGAAACCAAACCGGCAAACACTAATGCCGCGGCACTGAAGAGCTCAGTTGAAAATGAGATCCCCCAGCCCACCGGCGCGTCTATCCTGGAGCAGATCGATACCAATATGACATCGAAGAGCAGCATTGCTACCACGAGCATGACAATTCACGGACGGCGCAGTTCAAGAACCGTCAAATCCAAATCGTGGGCCGAAGGGGAGGATAATGGCTTCACCGAATACCTCTCCCCTGCAAGAGAGAGAGGCACTAAGATGCTTAAACTTGGCGACCAGTTATGGATCTATTCGCCCGATACCGATCGAACAATTCGCCTATCAGGACATATGCTGCGACAATCTGTTATGGGCTCCGACCTCTCATACGAAGACATGATGGATGATCCACGGCTCTCTAAACTGTATGATGCCGACATAATCGGAACCGAAACCATTGATGAGAGTGAATGCTGGGTCCTAAGCTTAACCGCCCGTGAGAAAGACATTGCCTACCAGTCGCGTAAACTGTGGGTTGAGAAGGAGCGTATAGTCCCCCTGCGTGAGGAGCTCTACGCCAAGGGTGGGAAGCTTCTCAAACGCATATCACTTTCGGATTTCAAACAGATCAACAACCGCTGGTACCCAATGAAAATGGACTTTAAAGATACGCTGAAGTCCGGCAAGGGAACAGCGTTTTCGGTGGAGGAGATTGAATTCGACACCCCCATACCGAGCCACATTCTAACTAAAGCAGCCTTAAGGCGCTAACCCGCATATTTCATGAGTAGTCTGCTGCGAACGCGCATAGCACTGCCATTACGGTCCAAAGTGACAAAACACCATTTTGCAGTATGTCTATACGGCCGCATCGGCGTTTTGTCACTTTGAGCCATACAGCCAGCACTCTCCACGTTCTCGCGACGACGACTCGTGAAATATGCGGGCTAATCAACACCCCTTGATCACCAGAACCTTCAGATCGGCATCGCCTGTATTGGTCAGCTCTCGAGTGCTGCCGGCAACGGATGTTGCAATGTCCCCGCTCTTCAACGGGAATTCAACACCATCAACTGACACCACCCCCTCACCGGTGACAACATAAAATGTTACCGGGAGATCCAGCGCATGCGGAGGAATATTCCCCCCTTTGAGCAGAGTCAGCTCAACAAATTCAACATCTTCAGTCACTGCCAGCTGGAGGCCCATCACCTTAGGTGTTCCATATACAACACGCCCGTTAGGATGCGGAAAATACATAACCCGTCCTCCTCTTTATTCTCAACATTGTCAAAACCACAATATACCGTCTATGAAAAACTACTCTTCATCCTTTACTGCCACAGCTTCAATAGAAACCGCAGTCTTCGAATTAGCTGCGACCGGCACACGAAGATCACATATTGTAAGGTCATCGGCATGATATGTCTGCTCTAAATTGCCGCCGGTCACGTTATAATGCCCCCTCATCATAACGAAACGTACACGGCACGACGGAAATGCCACGTCGAAACCATTGGAGATCGTCGCACTGTTTTCGGTCAGGCTTCCATCGTTGACCTGTTCATCCTCCATCGGAAGGAACATCACAGGAAAACTACCGCCGCGGACTAAACGATACTTGATGCAGCGCGCCATGGGTACACGATCGGCTCCGCCAGAGCGGAACAAAGCCATAGCATAGAGAGCAGCAATACACCTGTAACCCTCTTCAACCAACCTAAAATACGACCCTCTCCTTTTTGGGAGCTCCTCTGCATATCTGTATGATCTGCCCTGCGCCCCGACTGTTAAGCCCCCGACGAATAGCCCCGTGTGGATTCAACGAAAATAGAATCGAACAGATGGACTGTAAGCTGTTTTCCGGCAACTCCCCTATGGGGAGTCATGAACAACATTGTAACAGCAATCCTCCCGATCGACATTTGCAAGATGATTGAGTTCAGTGAAATTGGTGCCAGACCATTTGTGATGTCTAAGATTTGCAGCAACTCCAGTCAGATCAGCCACTGAACCATGCTATATTCCTTAAGCATCTCCTCCGCTACATTAGGCTCTACCGAATTGATGTAGTGAATAGACCCTAGCAGCCAGTCTGCGAAAGCCTTTTTGTCGCAACCGATCTTCGAGAGATGGGACACAACACCAAACTTCCGTGCATAATACAGGTGTCTTCGAATGTTTCGCTTGTAAACTTTTGGTATATGGACTCCTTCATTGATGATTAGTCCTGTTACCACTTTTCGACGCGCAGGGCCGCATCTCTTTAGCTTTGAGAAGTTAACGAAAAATCCCTCTTGACATACAATGTGGACCACGAGGCCCGTGCTAGGAAGATCTTGTCTATCTCCGGAAATGGTTATGTCATCGGCATATCGTGTGTAACGCAGGCTGTTCTTGTTTGCATAGCCTTGAAAGCGTCTGTCCATACCCGTTGCGAGCAGGTTTGCCAAATAGGGACTCGTCGGCGCGCCCTGAGGCAACACGGTCATATTGTGCTTACTGAAAAGTGGAGTGCTTGTAAGGGACTTCATGTGAGCCTTGGGGGGCGTTATACTCCTTTTCCTACTTTATTCTTTTGGTTAATTTCTCTGTTGAGTGGTCATAACGTTGCAAGACTCTTGTAACATCTGCCCTGCTCTCTATATTAAGCTGCATCCACTCTCAACCTCGATTGTATGCATTTTTTGACAATCGATCATAGATTAAAGCCAATTGCGTTCATTTTCTTGGCAGGAGAAATTTGCCTTCAATGGGTACAAATTTTGTCGCCTCATGAATTAGTGCATTAGCTGTGAGTTGCGTGACACCATAAACTTCAACAGATACGCCACTATCATGTTTGATTTTTTCAACCAGCAAGGCGAAATCACCATCCCCAGATGCTAATACAATGACATCTGCTTCTGCTGAGTATTCCATGGCATCTATGGTAATTCCAACATCCCAGTCGCCTTTAGCTGATCCATCCGAACGCTGTATAAATGGCTTCAGCTTCACTTCGAACCCCATTGCCCTAAGAATATTTTGAAATTGCTTTTGCTTTTCATCCCCTCGATCTTTTGTATATGCAATCGCTTTGACAACTTCCCTGTTTGAGGTACTCTTTAACCAAAAATAATTGTAGTCGAAGTTTTGCTTATGGATTTGCTTTGTTGTGTCGTAAACGTTCTGAACATCGACAAGTAAGACTACTTTCTCCATAAGACCTCGTATTTTATTCCTTGCATAACAATTAGCACTTTATGTAATGGCCGTAAGAATACTGACCTTTTGTGCTGCCGTCAAGGGG
>CAZAKU010000187.1:0-4736 GCA_964485765.1 uncultured Lentisphaerales bacterium | reverse complement strand
GGGCATGGCTATACGCGACAGGGCCTTTGGAAGCTGGTGCGCAGGATTGCCCTTGGTGCGGGAATTGGCAAGAGCGTAACCCCCCATACGCTGCGTCATTCATTTGCCAGCCATCTGCTCGAAAATGGAGCCCAGCTACGGGTGATACAGGAGATGCTGGGGCACGCCGATATCAGCACAACACAGATTTATACGCATGTGGATCAGAAGCGTTTACGTGAGGCCCATAAGAAGTTCCACCCCCGTGCGTAAAGCTAAGCGCCGCCCGAAAGTCGGGGCAGGCGGGAAATTGTTTACCTCCGCAGTGATGCAGAGAAAGATATTTGAGAGTTAAGTGATGATCCCTCCTTCAGGAGTAATATAAATGTTGTTAAAGTGGCTAAAAAGAGGAAAAGAGAGTGAGCTTGAGTCAGCTCTTGGGTATCGGTTTAAGGATGTTGCCAACCTTGAACATGCCTTGACTCATCGCTCATTTAGGTTTGAACATCGGGCAACGGTATCGTGCGATAATCAACGCCTTGAGTTTCTGGGCGATGCGATTCTCGGTTTTCTATCGGCGGAATATGTTTACTCCAACCTGGCCGAAGAGGATGAAGGTGCATTGACGAGCTTCCGCAGCCAGGTTACAAGCGGGAAAGCTTTGGCTGAAATCGGTCAGAAATTGGGGATCGGCGATGTCCTTCTTATAGGTCAGGGAGAGGCCCGCTCGGGAGGAAGCACACGCGCTTCAAACCTCGCAGATGCAGTCGAGGCGCTACTGGCCGCAGCTTATATCGACGGCGGAATTGATGCTGCCAGAGCTGTATTCAATAAGGTTATAGTACCCGAGATTGAAGCCCTCAGCGGAGATGTTTGGGCCGGGAATCCGAAGGGAGAATTGCAGAATCTGGCACAGAAACGATTCCGTACAACCCCTGTCTATGAGCTGATAGATGAGTCCGGTCCTTCACACCGGCGCACCTTTCGCGTAAAGGTTATGATCAATGAGCAGTTCACCGCCGAGGCCGAGGGGGGCAGTAAGCGTGCCGCGCAGGCGGAAGCAGCAAATATACTGCTGAAACGCCTGCTATCCCTCTGCGACACGTGATGACACCCCTTCGTCTCCACTCTTGTTTGACTCAATTGTAGGTGCGGGTGTATCATAAACAGAGTTCGTGAATCTGTTTATAATGTGAGGAGTCGCTGAAATGTCACTGAAGAGGAGCCTGTCATTTCTGGACGTGTTCTGCATTGCTTCGGGAGCGATGATCAGTTCTGGCATTTTCATTCTGCCTGCGCTGGCATATGCCCGGGTGGGGCCGGCAATGGTGGTGTCGTACCTGATTGCCGGTGTGCTGGCCCTTCTTGGAATCCTCAGCGTGGCAGAGCTTTCGACGGCTATGCCGCGAGCCGGAGGAGACTACTATTTTGTGACGCGATCTCTGGGGCCCTTGATGGGGACTGTGGCAGGGCTGCTGGGCTGGTTTGCGCTGTCGCTGAAAACGGCCTTTGCGATATTTGGTATTGCGGAGGTGATCCACCTAGTGTCGGGGGGTGCTCTGCCGGTCTTTGGCGTTTCTGCAGTGGTATGTGTGCTGTTTGTGTTTCTGAACATATGGGGTGTTGATGTTGCGGCCAAGCTTGAGGTCTGGCTGGTGTTCGCTTTGCTCTCCCTTATGGCGGTCTTCTTTATAGCTGGTGCACCGCATGTGGAGGCCACGAACCTGCATCCATTTCTGGCGGCAGGTGCTGATCGCTGGACGGTATTGGCAACGGCCGGGTTTGTCTTTGTATCGTTTGGCGGCTTGCTGAAGGTTGCCAGCATGGCGGAAGAGGTAAAGAACCCGAAGCGTAATATGCCTTTGGCATTTATAAGTTCTGTCATTTGCATTACCGGGTTATATGTGGCGATGCTGTGGGTTACTTCCGGTGTTCTCCCGGGCAGTGAGCTGAGGGGGTCAATGTCGCCTATTGCTGATGCGGCAAAGAGCTTCTGGGGTCGAGGCGGGTATATTCTGATTACAGTGGCAGCAATGCTTGCTTTTTTAACCACCGCCAATGCCGGCATCATGGCCGCGTCGCGTTATCCTCTGGCGCTTAGTCGCGATAGGCTGATTCCGCCATTTGCGGGTCGGGTAGGTAAGCGGCAGACTCCGACTGCGGCCGTCATTATAACGGGCACGTTTATACTGGGGTCGTTACTGTTGGATCTTGAGTTATTGGTGAAGGCGGCTTCGGCGGTGGTTTTGGCCGCGTATGTATTGTCAAATCTAGCTGTACTGATATTGCGCCAGAGCAGGATTGAGAATTACAGGCCCAGTTTCAAGGTGCCGTTATATCCAGTGTTACCTATTTTCGGGGTTATCGTTTTCTCTGTTCTCGTGTTGAGTATGGGTTTGGCAACGATTCTGATGAGTATTGGGTTTGTCGCGGTGGCGGTTGTTGTTTACCTCGCCTATGGCAGGCGCCATGCCGACCAGCAATATGCGCTTTTGTACCTGCTTGAGCGGATTACAAATAAAGAGTTATCAGATTATTCCCTGGAGTCTGAACTACGTACGGTTCTGCATGAGCGAGACGAGGTCATTCATGATGTCATCGACACTGTTTTTGATCGTGCGGTAGTCCTGGATTATGATGAAGAAGTGGGTTGTGAACGTCTGTTTTATGATGCGGGGCAGGCATTGGCAAAACCGTTGAAGATGGAGCCGGCGGAGGTCGAGTCACTGTTAAAAGAGCGTGAGGAAGAGAGCAGTACGGTTTTAGCTCCACTCGTGGCGGTCCCGCACCTGATTGTGCCGGGGGATGACAGCTTTGAAGTATTGGTTGTACGCGGGCGTGAAGGGATCAACTTCCCGGAGGAGGGTGCCGCGGTCAAAGCAGCTTTTATTATAGCCGGATCACGCAACAAGCGTTCACTGCACCTCAAAGCCCTGGCGGCAATCGCCCATATCACCCAGCATCCAGAGTTCAAGGATCGCTGGCTGTCGGCACGCAACGAGCAGGGAATGCGGGATATCCTTCTTCTGAGCGAACGAAATCGCGGCGCCCCTTTTGCCGCCGATACCCAGCGCTGACATACGTTCCTTTTGAGGACACCCAACTTTTCCCACGTGTAAACGTCGTTTTTTTGAGGACACCCAACTTTTTTTCAAAAAAGTCTGGAAAATGCATGATCTCCGTTCCTTAGGTATATATAGACATAAGGAGGTCAGGTATGACAATGGCACGTAAACATATCATTATTGAGGGTGAACGAGGGGTTTATCACTGTATGGCGCGCTGTGTACGTCGCGCATATTTATGCGGGGTTGATGCGTACTCAGGAAAAAACTTTGAGCACCGCCGAAAGTGGGTACGGGATCGTTTGCACAGATTGTCGCAACTGTTTGTTATTGATGTGTTTGCGTACAGTGTAATGAGCAATCATTGGCACAGTGTCATCCGTACCAGGCCGGACTTATTGGCAACTATTGGGGATGAAGACATTGTGCGTCGCTGGATGCGGGTATTCCCAAAAAAGAGGGAGGGTTCTCCGGAGGAGAGGGCGAAGGCAGTTGAGAATGAGGTTACGTCAACGCTGCGAGATCCAAAACGGGTGAAATTGCTTCGAGAACGTCTAGGTAGTGTGAGCTGGTTTATGAAGTCTATGAATGAGTATATTGCCCGACGTGGGAATCGTGAGGATGAGGTAACGGGCAGATTTTGGGAGGGGCGTTTTAAATGTCAGAGCCTGCTGGATGACGCCTCGATTTTAACCTGTATGGTTTATGTGGATCTTAACCCTGTACGCGCAGGAATAGCGGATTCTCTGGATGACTATGAGTTCACAAGTGCATATGACCGGATTCAGGCGTGTGCTGCTAAACAGCGTCTAGAAAAAGTTCGTAAATCTCCGCAAGTGGCTCCGGTAAAGAGGGTTAAAGAGATAGAAAGGCATGCCGTAAAGCTCACTGCAGCCTCCTGGTTAGTCGATTTAGAAGGGGGCGACAGTCCGATTTATGGACTGTCCGAGCGAACCTATCTCAACCTTGTCGACCTGACCGGGCGCCGCATACACTCGCGGAAGGAAGGGGTCATATCCTCAGATGTGTTGCCGATACTGGAGTCACTTGAGATCGACTCTGATGCATGGGTGAAGAATGTTGAGCGATATGGAAAGCTCTTTTACCGTGTGGCAGGCAGGGCTGAAAATATTATGCGGGCAGCAAAAAAGGCTGGCCTAAATTGGCTTAAGGGAAAAGAGGGGAGCCGACAGCTTTTTAAACCAAAGATTACGCTCACCGAAGGCGTCTAAAGCGCCTCTGCTTGCACACGATATCTCACTTTTAAAGGCCTTACAGGCTAGAAGTGCCTGTATTTTGCCTTAAATGGACTTGTCTTTTAAGAAACTATCATTTCTCTTTCAAAACCCACCATTATCGCTCCCTCTTACATTCATCTGCGGTTTAATGTCTGGATTATATATTTGTTGGATGTCCTGAATTGACTGTGACTCTTCTTTCAGTGCAGATCAAGCCGCTTCATCGCACTGCATGCTTGCCTATATCCGGCCCAGCGGCACTCGCATATCAGCTCCTGCCAGATGGTCGGGCAACAGTGCATGTCGCTTCGCTGTCCGGCCTCCGTGACACAAGATTTACCCGCAGCACTGATCGGAGGAGCCCCGATAAAGACTCCATGGCAGCCCGAACCACCTTTGACGACGTTCTGAAGTTTGCCATTGCCGAAGAGGAGAAGGCCGAGCTGTTCTACAC
>CAZAKU010000186.1:0-3957 GCA_964485765.1 uncultured Lentisphaerales bacterium | reverse complement strand
CGCCAGGGCAGGAGCCGATGCAATCGGGTTTGTATTCTACCCTCCAAGCCCGAGAAATCTCTCCCCCGAAGATGCCGCCGAAATTATAAGTTCTTTGCCATCGAAGGTCGTGCCGGTAGGTGTATTTGTGGATATGCCGACTGACAAAATTATTGAGGTGGCAAAAGCCAGTGGGATACGTACGGTGCAGCTGCATGGAGATGACGGATGTATTGATTCACTTCAGGCAGAGCAGCTTCGTGTAATAAAAGTTCTAAAGCGTAGCGGCCCTATGCTTCTGGATGATGCCTCCGCTTTTCGCGGGGCTGATGCGTTTCTGGTAGAGTGCGGCCATGGTGTCTTGCCGGGAGGTAATGCCGCGGCCTGGGACTGGGGTGGAGCTTTGCCTCTGAGTGGTCGCTGCCCGGTAGCCGTTGCAGGGGGGCTTTCATGCGAAACAGTATCGAAGGCGATCGAAGCGGCACAACCGGACGCCGTGGATGTGAGCAGCGCCGTTGAGAGTCAGCCCGGAAGAAAAGATTTGAAGAAGGTACACGAATTTATAACTCGTGTTCGCAATTGTAATGTAAACCGTGCAACTAACAGGGTTTTCTGATGTGTGAAAATGATAAGTATGATTATCCGGACAGTCGTGGACATTTCGGTATTTATGGTGGGCGCTATGTGGGCGAAACGCTTATGCCCGCAATTCTAGAGCTGACACAGGCTTGTGACGATTATCTGGCAGATCCTGCATTTGTTGAGGAGCTGGCGGGGCTGTTGAAGGATTATGTGGGACGCCCCACACCACTCTATTTTGCTGAACGGCTTACCGAGGAGGGTGGGGGTGCGAAGATATACCTGAAGCGTGAGGATCTTTCGCATACAGGCGCACATAAGATGAATAACACTATCGGCCAGGCCCTGCTTGCGCGCTGTATGGGTAAGAAAAAACTTATAGCCGAAACCGGAGCCGGACAGCATGGCGTAGCGACAGCAACGGCCGCGGCGCGTTTCGGAATGGAGTGTAAGGTTTTTATGGGGGCCGAAGATGTGCGTCGTCAGGCTCCGAATGTTGAGCGCATGCGCCTGTTGGGCGCGGAGGTAATACCGGTAACCAGCGGAACATCAACGCTTAAAGATGCCATGAACGAGGCACTTCGTTATTGGGTCGGTGCTGTACGCGATACCTTCTATGTCATCGGTTCTGTTGCGGGTCCGCATCCGTATCCATGGATGGTGCGGGAGTTTCAGAAAATTATAGGTGAAGAGGCGCGGGCACAGGTGCTGGATCAGACGGGGCATCTGCCGGATCTGCTGGTGGCCTGTGTTGGGGGCGGCAGTAATGCAATGGGGCTGTTCTATCCATTTATAGGCGATGAAGATGTTGCTATAACAGGTGTTGAAGCGGCCGGTGAGGGCATCGACACCGGTCACCATGCCGCCACCCTTTCGGAAGGCTCGGTAGGGGTTCTGCACGGATCTAAAAGTTATATGCTTCAGGATAAATCGGGACAGGTCCTCGAGGCGCATTCTATATCCGCCGGACTCGATTACCCCGGGGTAGGTCCGGAGCATTCACTGCTTAAAGATCTTGGGCGCGCAACGTATGCCTCTGTAACCGACCGCGAAGCGCTGGATGCATTTAAACTGCTGACCCGCTGTGAGGGAATTATTCCAGCGCTCGAAAGTTCACATGCTATTGCACATGCATTGAAAATAGCAAAAGATATGGGGCCCGATAAAATGATGATCGTGAACCTCTCGGGGCGGGGCGATAAGGATCTGGCACATGCAATGCGTTTGCTGGGCGATGAGTTGACGACGGTGGGAGGGGCAGAATAATGAATAGACTGGACAAAACTTTTAAAGAACTAGCTCTAAAGAAGGAGAAGGCCCTGGTGGGGTTTGTAACCGCGGGTGACCCGTCGGCAGAGCGTTCGATGGAAATTATAAAAGCGATGGACCTGGCCGGGCTCGATGTACTGGAGCTGGGCGTACCATTTTCTGATCCCACCGCGGATGGCCCTGTGATTCAGCGCGCATCGCAGCGTGCACTGGCTGAGGGTATGACGCTTGAAGGCGTGATTACAATGACGGCCGAGTTACGTAAAAGCAGCGAAATCCCTGTTGTAATTTTCAGTTACTATAATCCTTTGCTGGCATACGGGCTTGAACGGTTTTTTGTCGATGCTGTAGCCGCAGGTGTCGATGGCGTGCTGGTGGTGGATCTTCCGCCGGAGGAATCGAATGAGATGACCGATCTCTGGAGTGGGGATGCTCTGCATCTTATTCGCCTGATTGCACCGACTACCTCTGCTCAAAGGGTTGCCCGGATCAGTTCATCCGCCGGCGGGTTTGTTTATATGATTACGCGTACGGGCGTGACCGGGGGCGGAACATTGGATGGCATTGAGATTGGTGACCATGTGCGGGATGTGCGAGCGGCCTGCTCCATGCCGGTTTGTCTCGGGTTTGGAATCTCTACGCCGGCGCAGGCAGCAGAGCTGGCCCCTGTCGCAGATGGAATAGTTGTAGGAAGTGCCTTTGAGCAGATTATAGAGGACAATCTGGATGCCGAGGATTTGCCGCAGCTTATTGCGGGAAAAGTTGCGGCGCTAAAGGCTGCGATTTAATAGATTCTTGAACGCAGCGTTCGGTAAGGATATGGGATTCTCCACTGAGTCAAAAAATCTCATCTCCTGCCTGGCTCGCCGTAGATAGGAGGAGAAGGCTCTCCCTTTCAGCATTCGACTCAAAGGAGACTCATGAATACAAGATGTCTGTTAAAGTTTGGTATGGTTGCATGGCTGAACAAACTACGCGCCGCTGCATACGAAGACTCCTGCTCAACTCGTCAGTTGAGCAGGATGACATTAATCTGGTACGGACTCCTGCTCGCCTGGTTCGTCGTGCTTTGTCTCGTGCCTGACCCCCGTCCCCTCGGCGCATCCGAGGTAGCTGTGAAGGGCGTACGACTACTGTTCGGCGTCTCCGATCCGACTGCTCGTGTCTTCGCTACAATTGCTCTTCGCGGCATGGGTCAGGCGGCGATTGGCGTCCTGCTCGTGCAGTCGTTCGGACGAGCCAGACTCAAGGTTGCCGTTCCTGCGGCTCTGCTCCTCGCGCCGTTGCTCACCGTCTTGGCCCAGTGGATCAACTACAGATACTTCCCGATCGCGCAACAGGTCTGGTTCGGTGTGGTGAGCGCTGTGTTCGGCGTACTCTTCGGCTTCATTCTGCGCCGCAGCGTCTTGGCCATGGCCGCTCTCGTGATCCTTGCAGTTGGCCTGTTCGTCTGGGGCACTGCCACCAGTATCAGTGATGACCTATATGACGCCGCGCGGACGACTGGACTTTACGTTCTTGAGACCGCCGACGAGATTCCGGAGGGTGATGCGGGTTTCGGGAAGCTCATGGAGGTCGCATTCGCCTTCGCCGAGGACAACTCCCACGGGAGATCCTCCGTTCTGCCAAATCGCGCGGCGATCCTGGCGCTCAGCGTGATCCTTGGTGAAGGGAAAGTGGCCAAGGTTGCGGATCGAGAGATCGGCCTCGCCAAATCATCCCGGGCCGAGAAGCTGCGACGTCGCATCACACTGCACGGTCGCGGAGACCTGTCGCAGCACTTTTGGGTCTGTGCAGGACTGGCGGTTATTTCCGACGATGCAAAATCGATAACGGTCGGCATTGCAAAGGAGATAATGGACTCCGCCGGAGGGTCCGGATTCTCGTTCGTTGACCTGACCGCAGATCGTGCCGGAACGCTTTTCACTGTGGCGGCGACGCGGAACGACGAGTCCGCTCGCGCCATGCAGGCGCGGATCAGAAACGAAATCGTGATCGCCGACTTCGTGCCGAACCTGCTCGATCTTCCCGAAGGAATCAGCAGCGACGACTTCCAAGTGGAATACGGCGGCCTCGGGGGCAAGCGGACCAAGAAGATACTCGAGGAGGTCCGGCGTCGGCTGGATGCCT
>CAZAKU010000185.1:0-2697 GCA_964485765.1 uncultured Lentisphaerales bacterium | reverse complement strand
GGGTTGAGGGGGCCTGGCTCATAACACGCAGTTAGTCTAAAAGATTCTTGCGGACACCCAACAGAATTAGCTGTCTCTGATCAATCATAGAGCCGGGTTCCTTGCTGTTTTAGGCGGATTTCGCCGTAAAAATGTTGGGTGTCCCCAATTTGCATTAATAATCTGGGCGCATGATTATCGCTATAGTAACTGCGAGGGTGCGACACGATATACAATATCGGTGTTGAACCGCAATCAGAGTCGTCTTTGATTCCTCTTTTGTGTAAGATTTCAAGCATTCTTCGGGGGCATTGCGGGTCAGTGTTACTGTGAGCAGAAACAACAGTTTGTTTACAGGTTATTAACAGGGGGGTTGTCAGACCTCAGGGTTGATTATAAAGTTTTAGGTGCTGGAGCACGGATTAATGTGTTTTGGAGTTATATATGGATAAGTCTATGACATACAATGAGTTGCATGATAAGGATATCGCACATCTGTGGCATCCCTATACACATATAAATGATTTCGAGAAATCACACTTCCCGATTATTGAATCCGCCGAGGGTGTTTATCTGCATGATGTTGAGGGCAATATTCTGCTGGATGGCATCAGTTCCTGGTGGTGTGTTAACCTGGGGCATGCCCAACCCGATGTGATTTCTGCGATTCAGCGTCAGGCGGGGAAAATGCCGCATTGTATTCTGGGTGGTGTATCGCACCCCGGAGTGATTCAGTTGGCGGAAAAGCTTACCTCGCTGGCACCGGAATCGCTTACCCGGGCATATTTTTGCGGCGACGGGGCCAGCGCTACCGAAGCTGCCATGCGTATGGCGATGCAGTATTGGTATAATGCCGGCCATCCGGAGAAATGCCGTATCGCGTCGTTGGCCGATGGCTACCATGGAGATACCCTGGGTGCAGTGGGGGCAGGATTTGTTGAGATGTTTCATGCCAGCCTGAAGCATGTGGTTACTCTCGCGTTTCGGGCAGATAGCCCGCACTGTTTCGCCTGCCCTGCAAAGGAGGAGTGCGATTTGCGCTGCTTTGAGTCGATGGAGCGGGTGGTACGCGAAAATCATGATGAATTGGCGGCGGTTATTCTTGAACCGATATGTCAGGGAGCAGCCGGTATGAGGATATATCCGCCGGCATATCTTCAGCGTTTACGCCGGATATGCGACCGTTATGATGTTTTCCTTATCGCAGATGAAATTGCGGTGGGTTTCGGGCGTACAGGGGAGATGTTCGCCTGTGAATATGCCGGAATCGAGCCCGATTTTATGTGTGTGGGAAAGGGCCTTACGGCGGGTTATCTGCCGATGAGCGGAGTTTTGACTACTGAGCATGTGTACGATGGCTTTCGCGATACCCCGGAGCAGGATCGCACCTTTTATCATGGCCATACCTATTGCGGCAATCCTGTCGCCTCGGCTGCCGCATTGGCTGCTCTGGATGTGTATGTCCGTGACGATGTTGTGAAAAAAAGTTCCCTGCTTGCGGATATGCTTGCTGCCGGATTCAGCGACGCGGCGGAGCTGCCCGCAGTGACGCAGGTGAAAACAGTTGGAACTATGAGTTCACTGCAGGTTGCAGGAGGTGCCGGTCAGGCCAGAAGGGTCGCAGAGGCGGCGTTGGCATCAGGCCTTCTGATTCGGCCATTGGGGGATATCCTGTACCTCTGGCCTCCCCTGACAACAACGGCAGCTGAGCTTCAACAGATGCTGGATATAATGATTGCATCGCTTAAGACGAAATGACTTTGTTGTTATCGTGGCGGTGTACCATGGCGTTATCGCGACACGCTGGCTGAAGTACTCAGTAATGCTGGATATCAGACGGCAAAGATAAATACATATGGTATACACTGAATAGTATTGATAATCGGATGACGGTTCTATATGTTCCCAAGGTTGTTTGGCACTATATGTTAACAATTAAAGGGGAGGGGAGAGTATATCTAGCGACATACAGAGAGGTCCAGGTCCTGCCTGCCTCTGGTGTCTGCATGATTACTTCTGGAAACTATGTTTATTGATAGAAAATCACTGATGACGGGTATACCCCTTATCGACAGGCAGCATACTGAGTACGCTGATCTTGTTAATCGATGTTTCACTCTGGCCTCTGACGGTGATGTGCCTAGAGAGGCCCTGTTTAAGGAGATAAGCGCGGTCATGGAGTATGCCGTCGGGCATTTTGACGCTGAGGAATTTCTGATGCGTTCATCCAGTTATCCCGAATACGAAGCGCACCGCTCGAAACACAACAAATTCAGAGATAAGGTGGATATTCTCCTCGCCGAATTTGAGGAGGGGAGTAATCCTGATGCTTATCTTATAAAGTTGAGCAAATTGCTGATCGAATGGTTCTGCGAACAGGTTGAAACTGATGACAGGAAATTGGCCCGGTTTTTGAAAGAAAAAGAGAAGACACCTAAGAATACTTCCTGGTGAAAAACTTCTCCCCTGTCACGCCGTAGCCCGAAGGGCGAAGGCACCCAAAACACTCGGGCTGCGCCGGGGCCCGTCTTCCGAAATATGATGCGTTTACATGCCATTACTTCCGGGCTAGGAGCCTGTCGGACATTAAATGCCCGAGATCTAAGATGCAGTATAGAGAACAATCGGTTGACGATTACGGCGACGATTACGGTAGACGATTTAAGACTCTCTAATCGTTAGCCGTAATCGTCGCCGTAATCGTGATCCGATCCCCTC
>CAZAKU010000184.1:0-5725 GCA_964485765.1 uncultured Lentisphaerales bacterium | reverse complement strand
TCCGTAAACTCCGACAGTGAAAGATCTTTGTGAAAGGCAGCGCTATGAGCAATTAGGCAACACAAGAAATGACAGGACCTCAAAAACCAAGGGATTTGCCCTCTTTTTGGGCGTTTCTGGGCCTGTATGGGATGGTAGTGATTATGATTACGATTGGCCCGAGACTTATTAGCCAATAATTTCTTCAAGAACGTCTTCGGTTGTTACGATACCGGTAACTGTCTCATTGGCATTTATCACAAGGGCCATCGGCAGTCGCGAACGCCTCAATCGGGGAAGTATTTCGCGCACAGGCATGCTGTCTGGTATTCTCAGCGGTCGCCTGATGAAATCACCAACAGTGGCTTCATCGCAATTGCCGCGATAATTCAATGGAAAGAAGATATTAATAATTCCTGAGAAACTATGATCATCTCCGTTACGTACGGGGAAACGGGTGAAGTTTGTTTCACGTGCAATGTCGAAGAATTGGGAGAGGGGCATGGTTGTGTCGACAACAGTTGCCTTGTCAATCGGGATCATAATATTGTGCGCTTTGAGACGGGGGAGGTTGATTACCCGGCTTATCATGGTACGCTCCATTGCACTCAACTCACCACGCTCCTCGCTGTCTCTCAATATGTGCTGCAGATTTTCACGGGTGAGGAAGATGTCGTGACGCGGGATATTGCCTGTCTTCGCATTCGATGAAATCAGCCTTGATGCAAACATAACGACCCATGATACTGGCCGTAAAATAATCTCGGCGACATTAAGGATTCCTGCAAAACTTTGTGATCGCTCAATAGGGCGACTGTGGAACCATGCCTTAGGCAGGTATTCACAGAAAACAAGTAGTGCAAGTGCTATTACAAGAGCGGAAAACGGTTGTGCCCATTCACCGAAAAGGTGGATGGTTAGAGAGGCTGTGGCGGTTGAGATCAGAACCACACCTATATTTGTGCCCACAAGGGTTGTTCCCAGCAAACGGTCGGGATTTTCAAGAAATCGCTCGATGATCCTGGCGGAGGTCGATCCTTTCCTCACGCGGTGTTTAAGTCGCAGGCGGTGGATAGAGATGATCCCGGTCTCAAGCCCGGAGAAGAGTGCTACACCAAGCATGCAGAAAGCGATCAGTAAGATATGTGCAGTAATCCACATATTAATCTACCTCCTCCTCGGGCTCAGGTGGCGGGAGTCGGGTTAGCAGCACTGACGTGACTCTGTGTTTGCGTACTTTTTGTATTCTTAACCTGCAATTCTGTTCATTTATCTCGTCTCCGGGGCGGACCATACGTCCGCAATGCGCGATAGCCCATCCGGATATACGGTCGGCGCCTTCGGCTTCGATATCGATATCGAGATCGTGATTGATCTCTTCCAGGCTGGTGCTTCCCTCTACTAGCCAGGTCTCCGGTCCTACATGCTGGATTTTTTCCGATTCAACACCGTATTCTCCGTCAACATCATCGGTTATCTCCTCAAGGATATCGCCGCGCGTAATGATTCCTGCGGTTCCTCCATATTCATCCACGACTCTTGCAACCAGTTGATCCTTGCGCTGCAGCAATGCAAGGATGTTGTTCAGCTGCATAGTTTCAGGAACATGCAGAGGAGAGGTGATGGATGCAGGAATGTCTTTGTCGTCACTCAGCAGGAACCTTGGAACATCCAGAAATCCAACAATATTATCCGGGGTTTCGCGATATACAGGTACATTCCGGAATTGGACACTTCGGATTATGGCAATCTGTTTGTCGAGCGGATCATCTATATCGATGCCTTTCAGATCTACTCGGGGAGTCATAACATCGGCTGCCTGGATATCTTCGAGCCTTATTATGCCATCTACCATTGTCCGCTCTTCGGCATTGAAGACACCATTCTCGGTGCCGACTTCAACAGCAGTCAGCACCTCCTCTTCTGTAAGTGTCTTGTCTGCCGCATGCAGCTTTGGCTGAAACCAGCCGGCAACTCTCTCCAGGATAGTGCGCACAGGAGTCATTACCCATATCAGCCATGTCAGAGGACGGGCGTACAACTCAGCAACTCTGGATGGATAGGTCATTGCAATACGCTTAGGAGTAACTTCACCGAAGAGGAGCAGCAGCATTGTCATGCTGGGTACCGAAACGGTCACAGCAGTATTTGGGGAGTTCACAAAAATGATTCGGCATATTGCATAACCGACGCTGACGGCCGCCACATTAACCAGTGTGTTGCCAATCAATATTGTGGAAAGTAATCGCGTAGGTTCGTTCAGCATACTGCTCAACTGACAACCCACGTGTTTATTGCGGTTTTTAATCTCCTCAATATGAAGAGGGTTGAGAGAGAACATCGCGGTTTCTGCGCTCGAGAAGAATGCAGAAAATGCAAACAGTGCAACAAGAGCCGCCATTTCGTAAAATAGTATGGAATTCATCGCGGCAGTATGCTCATATCCTGTACATGGAGACGCGTTCTGTGGTCACCGGGGAAACTCTGGATCTCCATATTCTTAATCATCCAGTAGTCATTATGCTTTTTAACAGATTTAACCCACATTCCGCGGGTTGTTTCGCCACGTGAATTAATCTGTTCGGCCCGGAGAAGTGTTCTCATTTTGCGGTCTATCCACAGTTTAGCTGCTGCGCAGTTTTGAAGTCCGTCAGGAGCAGGTACCATAACTATGTCGCATAGGCGATTGAGGTATTTGTCCGTTCCGTCTAGTTCTGCCCCCTGCCACCATAAGAAATCTAGACTTAAGTCGAGCCAGGTTACATCTGTGCCCTGAACGCGTGCTGTCAGGGGTGGCATGTTTGTAGATAAATTGTCCCCTTCATCAGGATAGTATTTTCGTTGAAGGATGCCTGATTCGCGTGCTATATCCATTTTCCCCAGACGTTTACCAGACATGTCCATGATTGAGTAGGTTGCGGCCTGGCGCGTCAGACCCCAATCAAGGCGCATGTAGTAACGGTGCTGCTTTATGATATCTGCACGTTTTCGGCGAATAGTAAGTGTTCCGGTAATCTCCATCGGCTCTGAAGGGAGCTGAGCAATTACCTGACGGAGTAACACCGGCGCGTTTGTAGGAGGAGGCTGCGCATCATCGTCATCCCCCAACAGGGCGGATGTGCCGGATGCGAGAACGGCTATAAGAAGAATTTTTGCTGCATTCAAAGTGAGTTATGACTCCGTTACGGGTTGCTCGGGCTCACATGGCCCTGCCTTGTCGCTGGCTTCAATGGCCTCTGTAATCTTTTCTTTCAGTAGTTCAAGGCCAGACGCGGGTATTATTACTGTGTCACGCCGACCGTGCACATCTTCAGTAACCCGAAGAAATCTACCACGGGCATTTTCGCGTAGCTCAAACGAAAAAATCTTCCGTTCAACGCGAATGACGTCGTTATAAAGTTCAGTATCCAATACGACCTCCATTGACCAAGACTTGTAAAAGCACGACATTCCGTGCAAAAACGTCAGTTAGAAAGTATCACATCGAATATTTATGTCAAGTCCGTGAATACTGTTGAATAATTGTTTTTTTGAGGTAGACTACGTCTCCCCTTGTTACGGATAAGCAGTTTTTACACAATGATTAGGAGAAATTATTATGAGCAATATGCTGATTGCCCAGAGTGGCGGGCCTTCTATGGTGATTAACCAGAGTCTTGTAGGTGCCGTTATGGAGGCGCGTGGTTGTCGTAAGATAAAGAAAATTTTCGGCGCAATGCACGGTATTGACGGGATAATGAATGAGCAGTTTATAGACCTCAAGATGGAAAAGGTTAAAACACTTGAGGCAGTTGCCGCGACCCCTTCGTCGGCCCTTGGGTCTGTAAGGAAGAAGCCTTCTCCGGAGGATTGCACCCGTATTTTCGAGGTCTTAAAGAGAAATAATGTGGAATATTTCTTTTACATTGGAGGCAACGATTCTGCCGAAACGGCCTATATTATTAATGAAGAGGCTCAAAAGGTCGGTTACGCTATGAGCTGTTATCATATTCCTAAAACGATAGATAATGACCTTCGCGAGAATGACCACACTCCCGGCTTTGGCAGTGCGGCGAAGTTCGTCGCTGCAGCACTTATGGGCGATAATCTCGACAATATCGCCCTCGGCGGGGTGAAGATTGACATTGTTATGGGGCGGGATGCCGGTTTTCTTACGGCAGCTTCTGCTTTAGCCCGTGTTTATCCCGGCGATGGTCCGCATCTGATTTACCTCCCTGAGCGCAGCTTTTCCCTTAAGCAATTTGTGAAGGATGTTAAGGGGGTATACGAGCGCCTGGGACGTTGTGTTGTAGCCGTGTCCGAGGGAATATCTGATTCAAAGGGTGTTCCGATTATTTCGAAGTTCATTAATGAAACAGACTCACACGGAAATGCACAACTCAGCGGCACCGGTGCATTGGGTGACCTGCTTGCAGCAGAGCTGCGAAAGCATACAAAGATAGGTAGAATCCGTGCCGATACATTCGGATACCTGCAGCGCTCCTTCCCGGGGCTGATCTCAGAGGTGGACTCCTCTGAAGCACGTGCTGTAGGTGCGGCAGCAGTGGCCCGTGCAATCTCTGTTGGTGATAGCGGATCAATGGCTATTAAGCGTAAGAAGGGGCCGAAGTATTCCGTAGAATATGTCGCTGTTCCCCTCCGTAAGGTTGCCCGTGAAACGCGGCATATGCCTGCCTCATATATAAATAAGGCAGGCAATAATGTCACAAAAGCTTTCATTGATTATGTCAGTCCTATTGTAGGGGAATTGCCCTGCATCGGCCGGTTTGATCAACTGAAATAGCTGGTTTTTGAAACTTTTCGGTTTCTGTCTATTGACATATACCAAGAATGGGTGGTATACAGGACACCTATGGACAGAAAAGGACAAACAGGGACTGCAGAGGACTTGCAGCATCAGGTTAATGAAAGCCTGATGACGGTGGGTGATCTTGCTGCATACTTGCGTGTGGCGGAGAAAACGGTGTTGCGCATGGTTGGTCGCGGGGATTTACCCGGCACAAAGGTTTCGGGACAATGGCGATTCATGCGTTCTGTTATCGATGAGTGGCTTATGAGCGGCATGCGAACTGCCGTGAATGACGATCTATTCGCTCTTCTTGGGCAGGATGATGTCTCAGTTCCGCTCTCACGTCTGCTTAATGAGTCGAGCATTGTCGTAGATCTCCAACCGACTGAGCCAAGAGAGCTTTTGTCGGCTCTTGTTCAGCCACTGTTCAAGCAGGGCGTCGTCTCAGATGCCGAGGCCTACCTGGAAGCGCTGCTCCGTAGGGAAGGACTTGTAAGCACAGCTCTTGGCGGTGGAGTTGCTCTGCCGCATTCGCGCGAACCAGGGGTAGGGCTGCGAGGGTCAGGCCTGGTGTGCGGGATTTGCTCTCAGGGTGTTGATTTCTCAGCACCTGATGCTGCTCCCGTACATATCTTTTTTCTGATTTGTGCCGACAGTGTACAATTGCATCTTCGTTTAATGGCGCGTGTAGGGCTTCTTCTGCGTGATGCTGCAACGGTTGCGGAATTATCATCTTCACGCAGCAGAGATGATGTGTTTTCTGCTCTGATGACATTTGAGCGGCGTCAATTCGTAGATGGTGCTTCCGCTAATTAATTTTAAGTAATGGTTTATACAGTTTGGGTAGAGGTGTCTGATGAGATTGTTTAAGCGTCACTGGTTGGTTTTATCTGTTATTATCTTCTCATCTCTCTCGGCATTTGCCAGTAGCGGGGGGGCTGATGAGGCTTCAGGCGG
>CAZAKU010000183.1:0-2880 GCA_964485765.1 uncultured Lentisphaerales bacterium | reverse complement strand
GGGATGAACTGCAGGCGGGTAGATTTGTGTTTACGGCAGCCTGAGCGGCGATTTCAATTATCTCGCTGTCGGTTATGTACGGCATACAGTTCGTGGCTGCCGTAATCAATGGCGCGATATCCGGGGTGGCGCTGTTGAGGGCCGCTTTATACGTGGTTATCAGGATGAAACGGGTTTCGAGAACTCCAATCTGTTTCGCAAAAGCATCCAGCTTGCTGCGGTCCATCTCCGTGTCATCCAGTCGCGATAACAGCTTCCAGGCGGAGTTGGGATCTTTTCGCTGTATGGCGCGTTCGATCTGATCATACAGAAAGGCGTTATTTATTATATTTGCAAGAAAGGCAAATTCTTCCCGTGTTGTCCCGTTCTCGTCAGAAGCATAGATGATCTCATGGCGTGCTTCCTCAAAAGCGCCTTTGGAGAGCAGCTCTGCCACCCTGTTCGAAACAGTAGCAAAATGACTTGAGTGTGCCTGGTTGTTCGGGGAGGGGTCGGGAGTGTTGAAGTCACCCGTGTATGACAGAATTATGACAGCTGTAATGCCGATCAGTATCGCGGCTATTATGGGCAGACGGCTACGCCGTTTTGCCATCCTCAGCGAACGATTAAGCTGTTTAACAGAGACTACGGTACGCCAGTGGCCGTTTGTTTCCGGCCCCCATACGAGATCATCCGGGCCGATCTTCTCCTCGCGAATTGCGTATTTAAGGTTGCTAAGATCGCTTCGGGTTCGATTCGAAATGTCACCCCGTGATGTAAAATACCAATCATCACCACGGCTGGTGCGACGAGAGCTTTTTCTTTTTCGGTGCTTCATTTTGTGTTTACTGTGGGTTACTTGTTCTGCTTATTATGCTAACGGCTGTTACGTAACTCAATATAAGCAGTAGTCTAGCAAGAACCGGGCCATGCAAAGTTAAATATATTAAATAAAGGGCGTTATATCCTCCGCTCGTCGTTGATTCTGGCTGCCTCCATCAGCAACCCCATGGTGTCGCCTTCAAGGTTGGGTTTCGGGAATTTTTTACATGTGGCCGTTTTAAATTTGCCCGCTTTCCAGGAGAGCATCTCAAAGAATGCCTCCTGTCCGACCATCTTCTCAAGCTGGGCGTTAATGATTTTACCTTTCTGCATATATATATGCCCCTCGCGTTTTTTCTGCTGAAGGTTAATGCAGATGTCCTTTGCGGACGCGCTCAGGATCTGGATGATATCGTTCAGGTCCAGGTGTGTCAGCGCTCCCTGTACTACGTTTCCCTCTTCCGCTTCAGTAAGAATGCGCTCGTTTTTCAGAAGCTTGAAGAAGGTGGTAAGGACAAGTTCGCCATCTTGGCCTGTCATTATTGCGGGCTGCAGTTTCATGCGCAGTAGATCCTGGGTCAGGCAATCCGCGGGAATGCTGTTCTTGATTTTAAGGTAGCGCTCAGTAATAGCTATAATGCGCTGCTCCAGTGATGGCATACGGTGGATGGGAGGTGGGGTTAGTATGTCGATTATATCCTCTCTTCCCTGTGCACGCTTTATGCCCTCCTTCTTATCGTATAAGGACAGCCAGGCCGCCAGAATGGTTCTCTGAATGCGGTCGTTGCCCATGTTCATATGAGAGCCCATCAGGCTGCAGTATTTAACCTTCTCGTTGATTCTCCGCAAAGCATCCGGTTCGCTCTTGAACTTCGTGTATATTCCCTGTGAGACCTCCGTCAGGAATGGTGAAAGGTATGTCGATATCCCTTTGTCCGGTTCTGCTTGCCGCCCGATGCGGGGGCGGCGGAAGATTCTCTTGATATCGTCGCCCGCCGGGCCTTCTTCGCTGGCGTCAGAGAGGGATGTACGGACCTTGTATGGACGGTTTTCAGCGGGGATCTCTATCTTTCTGATAGATGGTGACGTTGCTGCTCTTGGCGGCCCATCTTTGATCGGCATATGCTGGACGGGGCCGATCTCATTTTTGATTATCTCGAGTGCATCCTCTATTTCAGTGCTGGATGCTATGCAGAACGCCGGTGTATGTTTCGCCGTTGACAGGAGTAGCTCTTTCTCAACAAACGATGCTCGCTCAGGGTGGGGTACTATGATCGTCAGGATCTTCTCCTCCTCATTAACTTCGGAAGGGTAGACCCCCCAGCTAAGAGCAGATTCGGGTGAGAGGGCCTTCCATACAGGGGCAGATGCAGGGTGTGCGCAGACCGGTTGGTAGGGAAGTAAGAATTGCTGGCAAAGCGCTTCTCCCAGCTGCCTGGCCGATGTGATTTCCAGTTCGATAAGTGATCTGTCTATAGACTTGTCATGCTGCTTGGAATGGCTGCATGCATCTCTGAATTTGTTAATCGGGATGAGACCACTGTCAACAAGCGCGGATTTAAGAAGTTCCTCTGCGTACATGCCAAATGCTCCGGTATTCTTACTGCTACGGTCGAAACCTGTACGTCACCGGAGGGTTTATGAATTGAATCAGGGCACATCGCACGGAGTTGATGTCCCGATGCCGCATTTAAGCAATCATCTTCAATTCATAACAAAACGGCTACGCTGCTTTCGTCCTCATTTAAGGTATGTTCAGTCCTGCCAATACGTTTGGAAGAATATCACAAACAGACGTTATCTGTCGACCAGTTTAGCGATGAAGCTATAGGCAATAAAAAATGGTCGGGGTGGCGGGGCCCCGGCATTCGCCGGGATGCAGGCATTTGAACCCACGGATTTCCCGACGTATGTCGGGACGCGCGGGAGATTATATGCTAGGAAAAAATGGTCGGGGTGGCGCGGCCCCGACATTCGGCGGGATGCAGGCATTTGAACCCACGGATTTCCCGACGTATGTCGGGACGCGCGGGAGATTATATGCTAGGAAAAAATGGTCGGGGTGGCGGGGCCCCGGCA
>CAZAKU010000182.1:0-4497 GCA_964485765.1 uncultured Lentisphaerales bacterium | reverse complement strand
CCTATGAGAATGTTGTCGCAATCCGGGCGGTTGAGAGCAAGGATGGCATGACAGCGGATTGGGTCCATGTTCCATACGAAACACTGGCACAGATTTCCAACCGCATTATCAACGAAGTTCGCGGAATCAACCGCGTGGTTTACGACATCAGCTCAAAGCCGCCTGCTACCATTGAATGGGAATGATTTCCCTTTTTTCGGCTTGTCGTGGGACCCTCAAAACTGTATAGTAACCGGCTGAATTTTTTGTAATTTTTGCACTATTTAAAGGTCCCCTGGACCTCTGTGCAATCACCGAAATCACCATTATTACAGGCGTAATAATACCAACTATGCAGGAGCCAAAATGACCACAGAGACCACCGCAGGTCTTCCCCGCTACGTACTCATTGTAAACTCAGGAAGCAGTTCACTCAAATTCACCCTTTATGATGCCAAGACAGAAGAGATGCTGGCCAAGGGCCTGGTAGAGAGAATAGGCACACCAAGCGCGAACTTACAGTATCAGCGCGACAACGAGGGCAAATTCAAGCAGGCCGTCTCGGCCGATGATCATGCCGAAGCTCTTCAACTTGCCTGTGACCAGCTCGTTGACCCGGAGAACGGTGTTCTTAAATCACTGGAAGAAGTTGATGCTATCGGGCACAGAGTTGTGCATGGCGGTGAATTTTTCAAGGCACCAATCAGGGTTGATGACTCCGTTAAGAAAGGGATCATGGACTGCGCCACGCTGGCCCCACTGCACAATCCGGCTAACCTGGGAGGCATTATTGCCTGCGAGAGCGTATTTCCGGGCATACCAAATGTCGCAGTTTTCGATACTGCCTATCATGCATCTATTCCGCCTCACGCATTTCTATACGCCATTCCCTACAAGTATTACCAGAAGCACGGCATCAGAAAATACGGGTTCCACGGCACATCGCACCAGTTTATTGCTCAGGCTACGGCCGACTATCTCGGCAAACCGATAGAAGATACTAAACTGATCACATGTCATCTTGGCAACGGATGCAGTGTTGCAGCCATCCATGGCGGAAAAGTGGTCGACACCACTATGGGAATGACTCCCCTGGCAGGGCTGGTAATGGGCACCCGCTGTGGAGATATCGACCCCGGAGTGGTTCTCTTCCTTGTCCGCCAGGGAATGACGCCCGATGCAATAGATGACATCCTTAACAAGAAGAGCGGATTACTCGGCGTCGGAGGCATTAACAGCGGCGACATGCGCGATATTGTTGATGCAACCGAAGAGGGGGACGAGCAGGCTGCACGCGCCATGCGGATGTTTGTGCACAGGTTGTCGCTCTATATCGGAGGTTATTACACCATACTGGGTGGTGCCGACGCCATAGTCCTGACAGGTGGAATCGGTGAAAACAGCGCATATTCGCGCGGTCATATGGTTTCTGCTCTCGGGGCGCTAGGCTGTAAGCTTGATGAAGAACGCAACAAGGTCATAGGAGCTCAAACACTGCTTACAACCGACGACAGCACCCTGCCCGTTTTGGTGATGCCAACGAATGAAGAGCTTAAGATATGTCGTGAGACAGTCTCCCTGCTGACACCTGAAAGCGAAACAGAGGAGTAACGCCTTGTGACCTTACTGGAAAAACTTATTCCCCGTGCCAGAAAAGCATCGAAACGGCTTGTACTGCCGGAGGGCCAAGACCCCCGCGTCGCTGAAGCAGCACTTAAACTCGCCCGGGACGGCATATGTACACCAATCGTCATCGCATCGCCTGAAGAACTGGAAAACTCCTGCCGTTCTGCCGGAGTTGATTTTTCGGGAAGCGATATAGAGGTCATCGACCCGGAGAACTACAAAAGCTCCATAACCCTTGCCGAAGCCCTTTATGAAAGACGGAAGCATAAGGGAATGACACTCGAAGATGCGCAGGAGACTATACGCAGCCAGCGCCTCTACCTTGGCAACATGCTTGTCCGTACCGGCATGGCCGACGGCCTGGTTGCCGGAAGCATCTCCTCCACATCAAACATGCTCCGGGCTGCATTTCACTGCATCGGGACAGCAGATGGCATAAAGCTGGGCAGCAGCTGCTTCCTGATGGATCTTGCACATACCTCGCCCGGCGGAAATGATGTTCTTATCTTCGCCGACTGTGGAGTAAACCCGAATCCGACGGCAGAACAACTGGTCGATATCGCACGAGCAACAGCATCTAACGGTAAGGCTCTGCTTCAAAGCCAACCCCGAATAGCATTCCTCAGCTTCTCGACTAAGGGCAGTTCAGATCATCCGCTCGTCGACAAGATGCAAATGGCGACATCGCTTACGCAAGCGTCACTGCCATCATGGGATATTGATGCTGTTGTCGATGGAGAGCTTCAGGCGGATGCAGCTATCGTCCCTGCCGTTGCTGCATCTAAGTGCCCAGAGAGCAATATTCAGGGCGATGCCAACATTCTTATCTTCCCTGATTTACAGTCGGGGAATATCGCATACAAATTAACCCAAAGACTTGCCGGAGCAAAAGCCTACGGGCCAATTCTGCAAGGATTGGACTGCCCTGTGAATGATCTGTCACGCGGATGTTCTGCAGATGACATTTTCGGTGTGGGCGTAATCACGGTATGCCAGGCCATTGGCTGAGCGCCTATTGCATTAAATGCAATTACAGGATATAGTCGACTCTATATATGGCGACTACCCGCAGACTTATTTCCAGTAGACGAGGTATAATCTACCTCGTCTCTGCACTCATTCTGCTTACAGCGACCGCCTATGCGAAAAGAGCGCAGGTTGAACTCCGGGCAACAACAACGCTTCTTACCAATGGTTCTGTAGCGCTGGAGATAGACGTAAGCAACACCGGCGAGTTATTTCTGCGGGATATGGCAATCCGGCTTTCACATCCAGACAACTACAGTATATCTCTTACCGAAGGGGCTATTGGGGAACTTATCCCGGGAAAGTCTCTGTCAACCAACCTTACATTTAAAGTCCCGGAAAAGTGGCGAGAAACCCAGTCAATAACACCGCTGCACCTTACCTACACAATGCCGGATGACAGGCAAATTGAGTCGATAACGCCTGTTATCACTCGCAGCACCAATGCGGCAAAACCTGTTGCAATAGGGATACAACGCCCAGTAATACTGAACAACAGAGTAAGCCTAACAGTTACTGCAGCCAGCCTGACGGGGCACGAAGAGGATTGCCTAATAAAAATAGCTGCGCCAAAGATGTTCGATCTGGATGATTACTCTGCCACGATATCTGCTTGTCCACTGGGAAGTAATCACTATATAGAATTCGAAATTCCAGCCGGAAGTGAAGGATCACAAATTCCACTGCATGTCGTGATTCAAACACAGAACAGAGAAATAGCTTTCGCCGGGGTAGCTTCGACAAGACTGGCATGCCCTGAAAAAACAAAATCAACAGATCTTTTGATGAAGTGTCTGATCTTTATCTCTGCAATACTCCTACTTGTATCCTCTTTTCTTCCTGTACCCGGAATCATATCTCGTTTTTCACGGAAAACTCCATCAACGCTCAAAGAGATCATAATTCTGGGCATGGTAACTATGGCTATCGCCTATTACTGCTGTCCACCGGAAATACTTCTCAACAGCACAACGGTAGGAGGCGACACCGTAGCGCACAACTATATCACCAGTCATCTCCGCGAACTGAACCGCTCGGGAAGCATTATTGGATGGGCTCCGGGGTGGTGGTGCGGATTTCCCCTCTTCCAATACTACTTTTGTCTGCCATATCTCGCAGCTGGCGCAATGGATATATTTCTGCCATTCAATACTGCATTCAAACTGATGACTGTTGCAGGGATTCTGAGTCTTCCCCTCTCGGCCTACCTTTCCGGCCGTATCATCAAACTCACCCGACCGGCTCCGTTACTTTTGGCCATTGCTGTTATGCCTCTGGTTTTTGATACCGGTCATCAAATGTGGGGAGTCAACCTGTACAGCACTCTTGCCGGGATGATCGCAAACAGTTGGAGTTTCAGCCTGATGCTGATAGCCCAGGCCTGCGTCATCCGCGATACACTAAACAGAAAAGTGAGCGTAACAACCATACTGTTACTCACTGCGGTGATCTCATCCCATTTCTTTACAAGTATTATGCTCGCACTCACTCTCTCTTTCCTGCTCGTTCTGCCTCAAACACGCTCTAAAGAAACATTCAAAATCCTCTTCATAGAGGGGGGCATTTCGCTACTGCTTATGTGCTGGTGGATAGTTCCCCTGCTTGCGAAGCGCTCTGCATCAGAAGACTTCGGTATAAACTGGGATATAAACCTATGGAAGCAGATGCCCTGGATAGTCCTTATTGCTATCCCCCCTGCTGTTCCGCACTTAGTCAGCCTATTCCGAAGAGGTGATCACAACGCAAAGAATTTGCAGGAAAGGGTTTTTGTTTCACTAACTCTAATTTCACTTTTGACGGCTACAGTCTTTTTCCTGTTTGGGTATGACTACATTTCCGAGATCTTTGTTAACTGCAGGCTATGGC
>CAZAKU010000181.1:0-5446 GCA_964485765.1 uncultured Lentisphaerales bacterium | reverse complement strand
CGATCAGGGCGTGTGCTTTTGGGTTGAAGAGCAGGTCGGCTCCGCTTGATGGGGGCACAAAGCGCGCAATAGCCTCGATTATCCCCAGTCCGTCTGGTCCGGCGAGGATCTCGTCGGATGATAAACCTTTACGCAGGCGATAGATTCTTGTTTCGAGCGGTACTGAGGATTCCGTAGATTCTCCGGCAGTTACCCAGAGCATATTTTCGCCAACGCTGAAGGAGACACCGAGATTGCGCGACACATAATCGAGGATCTCCCGCAGGGGAGTCTTTCTCACGCGGATTGTCATGGTGCTGTCGGAGAGGGTGCTGTCGGCCAGAATATTGATGTTTTCCGCCCGTCCAAGCTCACTGATGAATTCGTTCAGGGAGATGTCGGTGAGGTCCATGCTGACCGGGGTGTCGAGAACCTTTTCCATGACGGTTTTAGGTTTGCTTACTGAGCCGGTTTCGGTATCGATACGATGGTTGATACGATAGCTCTCCGGCACAATGCGGTTACGGAGCATGTCCTCTTGCATGCGTTTGCTTGCCAAGGCCTGGCGCATCTGAAAGGCAGCCGTACGCTCCTCCGTCAGGCGAATCATGATTTTACTCTGCAACTCAGGCAGCCCCGGCATTAGGGGGTCCTCACGTGCCAGATCGATGCAGCTGATGATAGCTTTGGTATACTGCTTATTATCGAATAGAAGTTGTGCTTTCTGGAGGCCGGGCGACTGGGCCGGCTCCATTTTCGGGGTTCTGCAACCGTTGATGATCAGGATGCACAGGACTGGTGCCATGAGTAGAGTGATTTTGCGCATATCTGTTCCTTTTGGAGTTTGTATTCTGAATTAAAGTTATTCGTCTCTCAGTTTTTCGTCACCGGACTCGGGGTTGCCTTCCCACCAGAGTGGTGCAACAAAAACATTTCCTGCGTAGGCGACGTTGATCGTCATCTTCAGGTTATGTGAGACATTTCGTCCCTTGAGTGCGACTTTATCGTCCTAACCGGGTACGCTCGACCGGTCGAAATGGTGGTAGCAGCGTATTATCGGCATACGGGAGTAGCCGTAGGGGAGCGGGTCGCCGTTTGCGTCGGTGCCACTGTTCTCGTCGCCGAATTCAAGTTGTGCGGACTTCCAGTCGGACCATGTGTGCGGTGAGGGAAGTATCCCCTCCGGCCAACCCGTTACAGCACCGAAGGCGCATGGCGCGGCGGAAAACTCGTAGAAATAGCTGCAGGCCTTGATTGCCAGGTTGGCTCCGAGGGTGTTGCGGCTGCTGTTGCTTTCGTTATCGATGGTTTCCGGGTAATCCTGGGTTGATTTCCCCTGCAATCCCTTGGGTCGGGTACGCTTCAGGCCGCGATTAATGTCAGTTTTGCAGACGAAAACGGACTTGTCGTCGATATAGCGTGGAAAGAGACTCGAGAGCCAAGCGGGGTTTTTGCCGTGGTTATCATTGCGGTATGTTGTGATCGCGACACCAAGCTGGCGCAGGTTGCTTTTGCAGTCAACCTGACGAGCTTTTTCCCGCACTCGGGATGCAATCGGAAGCGAGATCATGCAGATCAGGCCGATGATTGTTATAACAGCCACCAATTCTATTAGAGAAAATCCAGCACTTTGGCATGTATTTTGCCTCTTAATATGGTGAAACGATGTTATATTGCTGTTCAATTTGATGTTTTTGGCCGACATAGTGGTCACTTTAATGGCATGAATCGTGCCAGTATGAGTAATTTGGCGGGTGTTTCCTCTTCGTAAGGATAAGTTGTTAATATGGGCGTATCAGGGTTCAATAACTTGCTGAGTCACGAGGCAATGGTAACAGTTGTACACAGGGTTTCAAGAAAGATGTGCACTTTTGTGCACACTCCTCTGCTATCTGTGCTGCTTTTGTCTCTTTGCGCAGGCAATCTTTTTGCCATTGGGTCTGATCCTGTCTGGCAGGTGGCAGAGAGTACCCGGCGTGTAGTTATTGATCCGGTAATTTCATCGGGAAGGATTGTTATGGTGCCTCTGCCGGATGGCGTCTTCTCTCTGCGCGCATTATCGGAGAAGGGCGCGGCTGTTCCGGTGCGTGTCTTTCCGGGTGAGGGTGGCTTCTCTGCTGCAATGGTTGATCTGAGCGCTGTTTACTCGCAGCGGGTAAGCCTATATTTGGATGTGAAGAACGCGACGCTTGCGGAGAGTGCAAAAAGCCCTGTTTACGCGCTGATCCGCAAGGCTGCCGGGAAGGACCTTCCGGCGACGAGGGGCGGATTTCGTTATCTGATGGCCCGTGCCGGGGAGGTGGTTAAGAGGACCAGTGTCGTATCGTTTGACTTGAGTGGAGTTTCATCCGCTTCGCGTTACCGCTCCCGACGCTCATATTTTACGCGTAGTGGTTTTCTTGTCGAGATGCGAAGCTGGGTATACAGGCCTACCGGTGGAAAGGTTCGATTTGCACTAAAGGGGTACGAAGCGGCCTGCTTAAGAGTTGATGGCGAGATCGTAGCCGAGAGATATAAAACGGGCACTGCGGTCACAAGTTGGAGTATTGGCCGGGAGCTTGATCTGGACGCAGGGGTACACGATCTGGAGATTTACACGGCCGGGAGGCATATTTCGGGGCAGATTGGCATATCGGTTGCCGGTGCGGATCCGGTTGCAATCGCCGGCGATGATCTGGTATGCGGCGCCAGGATGCTTAAAGGGCGCCTGGAGCACTCTGGAGAGGTCGTTCATGCAGCCATGAAAATCGACCCCGGTAATCCGTATCGTTTCGGCGATGATGGAGTCACTTTTCTTCCTCTGCACCTCTCGGACAGAAGTGTGAACTGGCTGGGTGACCCAATGAGCAGGGCGTGGCATCTGGACGGGGTTGTCTGTGGAGGTGACGCAGAGATGGATACCGTAGTTCAGGTCGAACGCGCCAGGGAGCTTACACTGGCAGTTGAGAGTTTTCTGGGCTTTAACGCGATAACTTCAGACAGAGTCATTCCACCCCTGAAGGCTGCCAAAATGTACGATGTTTCGGGGTGCCTAAGTGGCGTTCCTGCAGTCTGTTACGATTATGATCAGGCGTGGCCCTGTGTGGATGTTCGCGCGAAAGTACCCGAGGGGATGATTTTCAATCTGTCGGCCGATGTTAAGATGCTTGATGGACGTACTGTCCGTAACAGCGCTGATGTTGCCATTGAGGTCTCATGGGGCCGTCTGGCTCTGCCCCTGGTTACAGCGGGCGATGTCGATTCCATCGATTGGAGGATAGCCCATGCGGGGGTGGGGATTGTTTCGGGATCGGTTGACTTTGTGCGGGCCCCACTGGCTGAGCTTCCCACGGGAGTGCGTGGTGATATGCTGCAGGCAGCGGGGGATGCGCGGGAGATGGTTGTCGTGCTTGAGCCTTATGTAGAGCTTTCTAAATTGTCGCAGAGTTATAAAGGTGTATTCCCCGTAGCCCTGCTGGATGCATCGTTAGGCACGGCTGCTCATTTTGATATGGATGAATCGCATCGATTTGATTCCGAGCTCTCAGGCCTGCTGCAGTGTGATGATGGCGATGTGACCTTTGTGGATGCGAGCTGGATATATAACGAAGATCAGTCGCACCCCTCTCTGGGCCGTATTTCGGAACTCTCTCGCAGATTTGCAAATTACCCCGGAGTTGCCGTGATAAGCCTCGGGGGAGAGGCGATTCTCAATAATCAGCCACCTGACCTTTTCGAAAGGGAGCTGGCAGCGCTTTGCGGACTGCTCAGCGGCCCCGGTAATGTTGACCTGCTTCTGGTTACCCCCCCTCCGTATGAGGGATACGAAGAGGCTGTTCGTGATCTGGCAGAGGCGGTTCAGCGCGTGGCGGATGCACGGGGGTATATTGTGGCAGATGTTTATACTGCCTGTCGCACGCTTGGTGACGGAGCCGGGGTAGTGGATGGGTTGCGGATAACAGATCGAGGAGCAACGCTCGCCGCACGTGTGATTGCGCGTTCTCTATCGAAGATTATTGAAGGAGTCTCCGATGAGTAATTCTGAAGATCCGCTGGCGCTGCGCCGCTTGCGCCCGGACTGGTCGGCCCACATCCCTATTACCGTTAGCCAGAAGATCGTGGCCCTGTGCATGCTCATCATCCTGGTCGTGGCCCTGATCTATTATCCCTGGCTGGTTTTACGTCTGTTTGTGCTGGCTTCTACTATCTTTTACCTGATCTTCTCCGCGTACAAGTTATGGGTTGTAAGGGCATCCGTGGGGCAGAATGCCGAGGTATGTTTCTCCCCCGAAGAGATTGAGGCCGAGGAGGGGCGCGAATGGCCGGTGTTCACGATCCTGATACCGATGTATCATGAGCCGGAGATTGTTCCCCAGATGACCGCGGCGTTGAAGGCGATGGATTACCCGGATGAGTGTAAGGATGTTCAGTTCCTTCTGGAGGAGGATGATTCCGCCACACTTGAGGCTGCGTATGCTCAGGATATGCCTGAGGAATTCAGGATTACAGAGATCCCCGAGAGCTTTCCGCGAACCAAGCCCAAGGCCTGTAACATCGGGCTTGCACGTGCCCGCGGCAAGTATCTTGTTATATATGACGCGGAAGACCGCCCCGAAACGGATCAGTTGAAGAAAGCGGTAATGGCATTTGACAGCCTGCCCGACAATGTTGCCTGCGTGCAGTCCTGCCTCAATTTTTACAATCCGCGTCAGAATCTGCTTACACGCTGGTTTACCGCGGAGTACTCAGCATGGTTCGATCTGAATCTCCCCGGTTTGTCATCGCTGGATGCGGTGATTCCTCTCGGTGGGACCTCCAACCACTTTAAAACAGATGTCCTGCACGAGCTGTTGGGCTGGGATGCATATAATGTTACCGAAGACTGCGATCTGGGCGTGCGTTTGTGCAGGGCGGGGTACCATACCCGAGTGCTGCGGACCACAACCTGGGAGGAGGCCTGCAGCAATCTGGGTTTCTGGATAAAACAGCGTACCCGCTGGCTGAAGGGGTATATTCAGACCTATATGGTGCATATGCGCAGTCCTATACGTCTGCTGCGAGAGGTCGGATTGCGAAACTTCTGTCATTTTCAGCTCCTTATAGGCGGTGTGGTTCTCTCCTTTCTGCTGAACCCGATATTCTGGGCTCTGGCTCTGGTATGGTTTGTATGGCGGCCGGATCAGTTGTCACCCCTCTTCCCGGCGCCCGTGTTTGCAATGGGGGCATTCTGTCTTTTCGTTGGCAATTTTGTATTCGTTTACTGTAACCTGCTTGCCTGTTATCGGCGCGGGTATGATGACCTGCTTAAATACGCACTATTAACTCCTATTTACTGGATTATGATGAGCTACAGTGGCTGGCGGGCATTCTTCCAGTTCTTCTCGAAACCTTTTTACTGGGAAAAGACACAGCATGGTCTCTGCAAAAAACAATAAAGCTAATTCGACTACGACAGCGTTTTGGTTTGCGGTTGGCCTGTGTGTACTAC
>CAZAKU010000180.1:0-3807 GCA_964485765.1 uncultured Lentisphaerales bacterium | reverse complement strand
AGGCCCGTGTTGAGGATGCTCTGCATGCAACTCGCGCTGCGGTTGAAGAGGGTGTTGTCGCCGGTGGCGGTGTTGCTCTTATTCGCTGCCTCAAGTCTCTCGCCGGAACCGATATCGACGGTGATGAAGGCGTGGGTGTTCAGATCGTTCGTACAGCTCTCGAAGCTCCGTTGCGCCAGCTGGTAAGCAATGCCGGCCTCGAAGGTGCTCTGGTTGTTGAAGAGGTCAAGAAGGCCCGTGCCAATGCATTTGGCTTCGACGTTGCCACAGGAGAGTACACCGATCTCATCAAGGCAGGTATTCTTGATCCTGCAAAGGTTACCCGTTCTGCGTTGCAGAATGCTGCCAGTATTGCTGGTCTGCTCCTCACCACGGAGTGCATTATTACTGAAATTCCTGAGAAGGAAGAGAAGGGAATGCCCGGTGGCGATCCAGGAATGGGCGGCATGGGTGGAATGGGCGGAATGGGTGGAATGGGCGGCATGATGTAAGTCTGTCGTGCTTGGCGGCAGAACCTGTTTCAGGTTTTGCTGCCTAAACCATTTGACATTAGAGGACGGGGCGCATATAGTGTGGCCCCGTTTTTTATTACGTGGAGGAATAGATTTGAATATTAAATTACTTGAAGAAGCGAAGAAGAAAGTGCCCAGTGTGCCAGTGCTGGTGAATTTGATTTCGATGCGCGTTCGCGAATTGAATTCCGGTAAACGTCCGTATGTTAAGCCTAGCGGCCCCAATGAAGACCGCATGGATATTGCCCTGCGCGAAGTGGCTGAAGGTAAACTGATTGCAGAGATAGACTTTGATACAATTGCCAAGAGAGGCCAGGTGAAATTCTCGTAGCCATCAGGCTTTGCGTGAATTTGCCAGTGGTTTCTATGTAATCTTCTCCCCGGGGTGCGGTTAAGTGCCCGGATTCGGGGAAATCAGCCATGTAGTGGTTTTCAGCCAATGACCTCTAGAAAAAAATCAAAGAAAAAGAGGGGTCTTTCTCAGGGGATTCTTGCACAGAATCGCAAGGCATTGCATGAGTATACCGTTCTTGAGCGTATTGAGGCCGGGCTTGCTCTAGTGGGAACAGAGGTGAAGGTTGTCCGCAATGGCGAGGCAAGCCTGATCGGTTCTTATGTTGCCATTGAGAATGGCGAAGCCCTGGCTCATCAGCTTAATATTCCGCCTTACGAGTTCGGCAATCGTTTCAATCATGACAATACGCGCACTAGGCGATTGTTGCTGCATCGGCGTGAGATCCGGAAGCTCAAAGTACACGTAGAGCAGAAGGGCAATGCTCTCATCCCGCTGAAACTCTATCTTAAAAGAGGCCGTGTGAAACTTCAGCTTGGTGTATGCAGCGGCAAAACGCAGTATGACAAGCGTGAGACTATTAAACGACGGACATCCGATCGCGACACCGCACGCGCTATAGCTCAGCACTTCCGCGGATAGTTCCTTCCCGGCAATGATGCAGGAATAGTATAAATGCACTTGTGCAGAGGATTACTCTGAATGGGTCGATGCTGTCTCCTGTCGGCCCTGTAAACCTTATCATCAGAACTGATAATGCCAGCAGGCAAGCCGTGGAATTAGCCGCTTTGGAGCCGTATGACCACATTCGCCACCCCGGGATGCGAGTCTTGTGCAGGGGCGCGAACAGCGCACTCCCCATTTGCCCCCCCTGATCTATGATTATGTGCATTAAGGCGGCGATGAAGAAACAGAATGCCGGTCGTGGTGCGAAGATGCCGGCAACAAGCGAGATCACTGTCCATAATGGCAGTCCGTGGCTCCAGTTTCTCCGCCATGGGTAAAACTTCCCCCTTAACCGGTTGTTGCGGTCTCTGTAGATCTCCATGGATGCTCCGGAGCTGCCACTGATCGTGGTTTCCTGGGTGGAGTCGAGGCGAACAGGGGCGTAAATGCCGGCTGATTTCCAGCGGGGCATATCAGCTTCCGCGATAACACAACCTTCATTATTAAGTATAGACCCGAATCGCAGCTTCACGCGTGCGGGAATGCGCTCGAAGCAGATCTGGTAGCTCCTCCAGCGGTTATGATCAATAGGGAGGGGATTAAAGCTTAGCGTTACGCTCTTGCGTCGCTTTGTCAGATCGATAGCCTCTGATACCGCCTGAACTGTCTCCCCCGGATTTATGTTGAGTGGGTCTGGTGCGATCGTTACATCAGGGCGTGATATGCACCGGCATATGGCGAAATCTATGAAATCGGGCAGTACAGACCCCAGTGCGGCAGATAGCATTGGCAACAGCTCTCCATGGGCAGTATCTGCTGCTATTCCCGGGATACATGCAACCGTGGCAAGCCCTGTAAGTAAGTGTGTGCTGCTTCGCATAATTGTGTGAGGCCCTACTTGTACTGTCTGTCAGTGTAGGCCGTTGTCTCCGTGTTTGCAACGATCAGTTATGGTTGCTTGACAAATTTCTGCAATTTTGGCTTAATAGATGGCTGTTTGTTGGTCTTCCTGTGATGCTTAAAGGCACAGTTGCCAACTGAGAGTATGTCATGTAGCTGGAGAGAGTTTAAAGATGGCTGAGTTAATGCAAGATCAAGTGCCAAAAGGCATTCGAAACCTTTTTACCAAGGGCTATTCTGCCCTAGAAGCGGGGAATTTAGATTATGCGATAGATTTGCTCCTGAGGTGTGTTGAGCTGTCTCCACAGTTTCTCAGGGCACGCAGAGCATTACGTGCCGCCACAATATCGAAGTTCAAGAAGAGCGGAGGTGGTCTTTCTGCTAAATTGGCCTCTTTAACCGGCATGGGCGGAATGCTCAAGGCTAAATCTCAGATTAAGAAAGACCCGCTTAAGGCGTTGGTTACCGTAGAGGCGCTGTTGAAAGACAATCCTTTGCATGTCCCTTTTGTCAGGGTTTTTGCTGATGCGGCGGTGGCTGCCGATCTGCCTGAGGCAGCCACGATGACGCTCGAAATCGCACGCGAAGAAGCTCCTGATAATACAGATTTGGTTAAGCATCTCGCTCACGTTTATCAGGAGATCGGTAATAGCGTTGCGGCCAAGGAGTGTTACGAAAAGCTTGTCGAGGCCCGCCCTAATGACGGCCAGGCTCTCAAACTGCTTAAGGATGCCATGGCACGCGCTTCAATGGATCAGGGGCGATGGGAAGATGTTGCTCAGAGCGGTGGCTCATTCCAGGAGATGTTAGCGAATAAGGAGCAGGCGCAGAGTCAGGAACGTAAGGGCAAATCGGTTAAGACCTCCGATGATTCACAGAGCCTGATAGCTGAATTGGTTATAAAAATCGGGGCTGAACCTGACAACCTGAACTATCGCCGCGAAATTTCTCGCCTTTACAGGCAGGAGAAGATGTTCAAGGAATCTCTGGCCGCGCTTAATGATGCCAAGGAACTCAACCCGACAGATCCTGAAATTGACCGGCTTATTGCTGAAACAAAGAAACTGTCTTACGATGCAGATATTGAGGGGAAACGGGCTGCCGGTGATGAAGAGGGTGCCAATGAGCTTGAAAACGAACGTAACCAGTATGTTTTCGATGATTTGCAGGATCGCGTAGAGCGTTATCCCAATGATGCTCACCTTCGCTACGAGATGGGATGTCAGTACTTCATGTATGATTATATCGATCAGTCGATACAGCAGTTCCAGCTTGCACAGCGCAGCCCGAAGGATAGAGTTATGGCTCTCTTTTATCTAGGGCGTGCATTCTTCCAAAAGGGGCAGAATGATATGGCCCTGACTCAGCTGGAAGAGGCAGCCAACAGCACACCCCGCATGGATGATACCAAGAAGGATATCCTTTATGTGCTTGGTG
>CAZAKU010000179.1:0-3618 GCA_964485765.1 uncultured Lentisphaerales bacterium | reverse complement strand
GCCTACATGCAAAACACCATCATTATCGTAATATGTTCCGGTTGCAATCGCAGCCGAAAGCCCGCGGGGAAAGATCCCCTTTGCCACACCGGAAATAACGTCACTGCTAACATCTTCGGTAAGCCGCGATGACCCTATGATAACACTATCCCCCGGCTCACTCGGTTGATCAAGTGCACCGAACTGCACGTTCCAGTCAAAGCTGACACCCTCTTTCACCTCAACTATAACCACATTGATGTGTACCTGCAGCGGTTTCATATCGAGAGTATCTACAAGCTGCCTTACTACCTCGTAATCACCCGGCAGAGCATCCACCAGCAGTGCATTGCTCATAACCAGAGCCTCGATCGCTATCTTTCGGCTGTTATCGCCACCGCGCCCCTCCGACTTTGCTAGCAGGGCATTGATGCTTTTGGCCACCTCTGTTGAATCAAGATACTTAAGAAAAATAGCATTAAGGTGCCCGCGCCCGCTCGGAAGATCAATATCCATCTTGGCGACAAGCACTTTCAGGCGATCTATCTGCGAACGCGTGCCTACAAGAAGCAGGCTGTTGCTGTGCAGCGAGGGAACCACAACAGGAACCGCCGTCATTCCGGCTTCGCCGCTGACAGAGGGTAGGTTCTTCAAAACACGCTCAGCGCGTGTCTGAGTCTCGGCCAGAGCAGCCCTGAGCTGCGACGACAGCTCATCCGCATCTGCGAATTCAAGATGCACCACCTCTGTGACTCTTGCCAGGCCCGGCTTGTCCACCTCACTCAAAAGTGCCTTTATGCGGCGAACTGACGATGCGGTGTCGGTAACTATCAACTGGTTGGTATCCTCCATAACACCCACGGTAAGTTTGCTGTTTACCTGCTGAGTCTCAAGAAGATGTTTAATGGCCAGAGCACGCACATGTTCAAGCCGGAAAATCTTGGTTACCATCCCCGTTTCAGGAATATCGACATCGGGGCCCAGCACCAGCCCCATAGCCAGCCCTCCCTCCGAGAGTCGAACGACCCGCGAGACATCGCCCTCCTCAATAACCGAACACCCTGAGGCCTCCAGTATTGATACAAGCGCCCCGTACATCTCCGCCTGCGGAATTCTCGGCCACACGACCGTAACCTTACCCGAGACATCATCCGAAACAACGAACTTGCGCCCTGTCATCCGTCCGACTGTTTTCACAAAAACCCGAATATCCACATCATCCAGATTCAAATGATGACTGAACTCTTCCGGCGTCTGTGAAAGGGCGTTCCCCTGAAGGGATAGCAGGCTGGCGACAATAACTGCAGCCATGCACCATATGAATCTTACTTTTGTCACCCGGCGGTCACTCCACGTTGAGTCCCCTCAAGAAAAGAGAGAAGATGATCCAACTCAGCACTTCCCGGCACTTCTGCCCTGGCTGCTTCGATTGCATTACTCAAAGCCATTCCACTGCGGAACAGTATCTTGTAAGCCTTTTTAATATTATTGCGTACTTCGCTGTCAACCCCGGCACGGCGCAATCCGATCGAATTCGGCCCGTGTACCTTAGGAGGATTTCCACTCACCAGCATGTATGGCGGACAATCCTGAGCCACAGGGGTCATTCCGCCGATCATGGCATGCTTACCTACACGCACAAACTGATGACAGGCGGCCATACCGGCCAGAATAGCATAATCCTCTACCTCTACCTCGCCGGCCAGCTGAACAACATTCGACATAATCACGTGATTACCAACCTTGCAGCCGTGAGCGACGTGACAATGCGTCATTATCAAACAGTCGGAACCTACGTGTGTCACCTCACCTTCATTCGTTCCGGTGTTTATTGTGACATATTCGCGCAAAACGGTCCGATCACCGACTTCAGCGTAGGTGACGCCTCCGCTATACTTCAAATCCTGTGTTTTCTGGCCAATACAGGCAAAGGGAAACAGTTGGCACTCTTTGCCGAGAGTCGTATGCCCCTCTACAACGACATGCGACATCAATACGCAATCGTCACCGATCGTGACATCCGGACCAAAGACGCTATATGGAACGATCTTTACGTTCTCACCAATTTTCGCTGTTTCCGCCACAATAGCGGTAGAGTGAATCTGCGACATTCCTTTTGCTCCTGTTCACCTTAGGGCTTCTGAGCCCGAATTATACCAGAAATAGATGAGCGTAGCCTACCACACCGTAAGCAGAGAGGCAAAACATCTCGCGGGTAAAAAACGCGCTAAAAATGCAGCGTCGTGTAGATAAAAGGAGGAAATCGCGGTAGCTACCGCGGCAAACAACCTGCGGTAACTCACCTCGGCAGGCCCTGATTAATTCTGCACGAAGGCGTCTGCAGTGCTACCTCTGCCGTCGGATCAGCCAGGCACTCCCCAGCACCATACAGACCAGCGGAAGCCATAAAATGTAATGCGCAAAAGAGACGCTCTTATCGGCAAGAGACTCGGCTATTATCAGAAACATGTAAAAACCGGTCAAAACAATCACACACACTGCCGCACCAAACCAGGATTCACGGCGCTGAGCCTTCACTCCCAGCGGAATGGCAAGGAAAACAAAGCCGATACAGGCAAGAGCCAAAACCATGCGCTTATGCATCTCTAATTTGCTCCTCATAAGCTCCTTGCGCAGGTGCTTAAGTTCCCCGTCGTCAGCGACATCAATCTCCTTTTCTGTGTCTGCAATATGTTCCAACAACGGGAAAAATGTCATATCAGAGAACTTCTTCCGATACTTTCTGGCCTGAAAATCGATGTCGAGATCACTGGTAAACTGATCCGCATGTGCTTCACTCACGGTGCCGTCTTCGGCGCGTTCAATAATCCGCACATTCTCCATGTGCACCCGCAATGTTCGCATGCGTCCCTTTTTGGGATCTGTATATTCAACCGTCTCCACCGTGCCCCTTTCAGCCCTCACCTCACGACGCTTTCCCCCGCGACCATCCACAACCTTAATATCATGCAGCACTTTGCCATCGCGTTCATCAACGCGAATTGTCAGATCCTCCGCCAGAATATTATTTCGCCCGGGTTCAATCAGTTCAAGTGGGGCCACCGAGGTATACTCACGCAGCATGGCCCGCCGCTCAAGATGGGCCGGCGGCGCAACCTGAGTATTAATGTAGAGGCTCACTAATCCCAGAACTACACCGATAATAACCGGAGTCACCATTATTGAGGTGAGACTCACACCGCACGCCTTGAGCGCGCTGATCTCTCCATCTGCACTCAATCTGCCGAAAACAAGCAGGGCGCTGCCCAGAACTGCAACAGGTATAGCAAAACTTATTGCCGAAGGAACTCCACTGGCAAACATCTTGAAAAGCACGCCGGAATCAACACCCTTGGCAACCAGATCTGCGGCCTTAAATAACAGGCCGATCGACATCACAAAGGTAAGGACCATCAATGTCATAAGAACACTGACTGCATAACTCACTCCGATATATCGGTGAATAATTCTCATTATAACGCGAGTTAACGCTCCCCGGGTCAGTCCACACCATTTTACTGATATAACTCAGGCGGCCGTACATCGGCCGCCTGAAAAGAACTTCCCATTTTCTACCGGTCGGTTTTCAGTCGGCCAGTTCATTCTGGAGATCATCTCTTGAACCCTGAGCATTACGGA
>CAZAKU010000178.1:0-3129 GCA_964485765.1 uncultured Lentisphaerales bacterium | reverse complement strand
GGCACATCTCTACGGCGAACGACAGGCGAACGGATTACGGCCGCCTTATATTATCATTGGCATACATCCCCATATTCCTCTTTTTTGCCGCCTTTGCATTACTTCCAATAGCGATATACCTCACATTTCGTTCACGAAACCGCCCCGAAGCACTGCTTAAACGCAAGCAGCCCAGACTGGCGATTGGGCTGATATTGCTTCTATTAGAGTTCATGCTGGCACTTTTTATTATATTTCAATGAATTAGCTGACTTTTCATATGCAACTGACACGCAAAGATTACACAAAGGTTCCCGGACAATCGAGAAGCTCCTTTTCGATAATCAGAAAGAGCCATCTACTGATTGCAGAAGACCACCTGCTGATAGTAACCACCGATTATATAGGAGAAAACTATCGCTCCATCTTCTTTCGAGATATCACAGCCATCATCTCAAGAAATACAGCCCGCCGTTCCCTGATTAACGTCATCCTCGCAATCCTCATCGCCCTGCTGCTAAGCCTCGTTTTTTTTACCATCGACAATCAGGATTTATTTTATTTAAGTGCCATTTTCGTAGGCATAATCGATGCGATTCTTTTAATCCTAATGCTAATAAACACGGTCAAGGGGACACGCTGTATAACGGACATCAGAACCCGCGTGCAAACCTTGCGTCTGTCATCTATCAGCAATGTGCGTAAGCGATCTAAGAGTATAGAGTTCATTGAGGAACGGATTAAACAGGCGCAACCACTCCCCCCTCCTGTAATTTCGAGTACAAATGTTGCGGACATTCAGGCTGATGACACCACATCAAACTTTGACAGCCCCACAGAGCTTGAACTCAACTTATGAGCTTCCTTACTCAACAACGATGCCACAACCATACACAACGCGAAGCCGTTGCCCGTTGTACCGAATGCGAGCGAATGTTCTGCAGAGAGTGCGTAACCCTGCACGACGACCGTATGATCTGTAACCAGTGCCTGAATCTCAAAAGCAAACCTAAAGAGATGCAGCCATCGAAGCGCAACGCCATTCTCCTGCTGCTGCTATGGCCGGGGTGCCTGCTGCTGCTATGGTTCATTTTCTACGGAATCGGACGCATCCTCTACATGACACCAAGCCAGTTTCACGACGGGACGTACCTGCCAGTTCCATGAAAAAGTCATTCAAAAAGCGCAAACAGGCTACCCCCGGCATCCTCATGGCCGGACAGGCGATGCGGCTCCTTCGTCAGGCCCCGTTCTTTGCACTCGCAGCCTACATGGCTGGCACCGTTCCCTTTATTGTAGCTTTTCTATGGTTATGGGCAGATCAATCATACGGTGCATATGCACATACCCGCCTGGCAGGCGGAGCACTACTGACATCACTAATGTTTGTCTGGATGAAGGTGTGGCAATCCATTTTCGCCACCAGCCTGCTCGCCTTTGCATCCGATCTCCCGCAGCCACGCTGGACTAAAAGAAGCTTGATGCGGTCAATTCTTATTCAGGGCGTGATACAACCTCTGGGGTTCATCATGCTCCCTGTCTCGTTAATCCTCACACTCCCCTACCCCAGCTGCTCTGCATTCCTGCAGAACATACTGGTCACCGATTCACCCGAAGCGTCAACTATCTCCGATATCTTCCGCGACGCCAAACGACTCGCCCCGATAAACACACTGCAGAATATCAGGATCATATGGCTTCTGAGTCCATGGAATATATGCGCTGCTACCATCCTATGCTTTGGTATCACCAGAATCATGCTGGGAGATATGAGCTTAGCTTTCACAGAGTTTGAGGGTATTATTTGGTTCTTTTTTACCCTAATACTTTTCGGGCTGCAAACGTTCCTGCTTTCACCTTTCGGGTCACTCGTATTCATCAATATAGCGTTAGTGCTCATACTGATACCATACTCCCTGAACATGTTTCTGGGAATACACTCTCCCATAACCACGATTGGTGCTTCAACAATCTTCAATACCACATTCCTAGCCATATGCCTCTCCCTCACCTATCTCATTATGGCACCTATTTTCACTGCCGCGCATGTTCTGCGTTGTTTTGAAGGTCACAGCCGCAGAGATGGTCGCGACCTGCTGGTTGCTCTTCGGAGAACTTCCCGGCCTCTACTCCTGATCCTATCTTTGGGGCTCTCAATTGCGGCAACACAGGTAGTGGCTGAGACTGTCACTTCAGAACCCGACACAGCACAGCTGGACAAAACCATTAAAGAGGTCCTCGACAACCCACGCTACACATGGCGCATGCCTAACGAGCGCGACAAGTTAGCCGAGCAGGATGAATTATCGAAAGAAGAGAGCGAAGAATCTGAATTCTCCCGCTACATGAGAGAAGCTATAGCCGAAATGCGAAAGTTTTTCCAAAGTATAGCTAATAAGATAGATGAGTTTATGCGTAACCTCTTCAAAAGCAAAACGCCACATAGAGACAGCCCCTCCTTTTTCTCGAGAGTCGGCCTCAACGGATTGATGTACCTCTTAATTGGAATCTCTCTATGCTTCCTTGCGGTTTATATATACCGACTCCTGAAGTCAAAAAGACGTATTATCCACGAATCCGATGTCATACCTGATGTTGTAGCCGTGAACCTGCACGACAACAGCATATCCGCCGACCAGTTTCCCAGCGACGAATGGCTTTTATTGGCAGAGAGCCTTGTAGCCCAGGGGAAATACCGTCTGGCCCTGCGCGCCGTATTTCTGAGTATTCTTGCTCATTTGGGACGCAGCGACCGCGTTACAATTGCCCCATACAAAGCCAACCGCGATTACATAGCTGACCTTCAGCGCCGTACTCACGACAGGCCCGACATTATCAATCTTTTTGCCTCTGCAGTCGTAACCGTTGAATGCCACTGGTACGGATCAGAGCTGACATCTTTCGAAACAGTAACCCATATGCGCAGTATCTCGAAGCAGCTTACAAACGATGCATCCCATGCCGAGGCGCAGTTATGAAAAAACAACGTAACAGCAAAACATCCTTGGCTAAAGAGGGCAGAAACTCGATAAATCTTTTGATTATAATGGCTTCTGTCGTATTTCTTTTCGGCTGCATCATATATGTTATAACGTTGCGCTTCGAGCGCGGCGACATCTATCCCCCCTACTCATCATTGCGCAGCGACCC
>CAZAKU010000177.1:0-3391 GCA_964485765.1 uncultured Lentisphaerales bacterium | reverse complement strand
TTGTGGGGCAGGACCATATTCTCGGCCCCGGCAGGCTGCTAAGACGTGTAATCGAGGCAGACCGGCTCGGGAGCATGATATTATATGGACCTCCCGGCTGTGGAAAAACATCGCTGGCAGAGGTGATTGCCCGCACGACTAAACGGCACTTTGAGCGTGCTAGTGGGGTTGTGTCTAATGTGGCAACGTTGCGTGCATTGATGAAGAGCGCTGACGGGCGCCGTCGTCAAGGGCAGGGGACTATTCTGTTCATTGATGAGATCCACCGATTCAATAAAGCTCAGCAGGATGTTCTTCTTCCCGCAGTTGAGAATGGTACGATTACGCTTATCGGTGCCACTACGCATAATCCCGCGGTGTTTGTGAACAGCCCGCTTACCTCGCGATCTCTTGTCTTCGAGCTTATGCCGCTCTCGGAATTGGCTGTATTGGAGCTGCTGCGTCGCACTATGGAGGATGAGACCAGAGGGTTCGGAGGGACCCGCTGCGAAATCTCGGATGAAGCCGCAGCGTTTCTTGCACGTGTATGCGAGGGGGACGCACGTCGAGCCCTGACCGCTCTGGAAGTTGCTGTCCTTAGCACGAATCCCCGCGAAGATGGGGTATATGCTGTTGATGTGCAGGCTATGGAATCCTGTGTGCAGCGTAAGATGGTGGTCTACGATCGTGGCGAAGATCAGCATTACGATACGATCTCTGCCTTCATAAAAAGTGTTCGCGGGTCTGACCCCGATGCTGCCGTATACTGGCTGGCTAAGATGTTGTATGCAGGTGAAGATCCCCGTTTTGTTGCACGCCGTCTGATGATCCTGGCATCTGAGGATATTGGCAATGCCGATCCCCGGGCCCTGACGCTGGCCACCTCGGCTATGCAGTCTGTTGAGTTTGTGGGTATGCCGGAAGCCCGAATAATCCTTTCGCAGGCCACCTGTTATCTCGCAACGGCACCCAAAAGCAATGCCAGCTACACGGCGATAGATTCCGCCATCAAGGATGTTAAAGAGGGTAGGGTAATGCAGGTGCCTGAGCACCTTCGTAATGTCAGGCCCAAAACAGCCAACGAAGAGAAGGATGAGAGCGAATATCGTTATCCTCACAGTTTTGGAGGATTTGTTAAGCAGGATTATATCCCCGCTCCGCAGAAATACTATGAGCCATCCGGTCAGGGGTATGAAGAGGTGATTTTGAAGAGAATGCAGCATTGGGAGTCGCTGCGCGATGATGATAAGCAGAAGTAAACAGGAGATACGCACGGAGCTTTTACGCATGCGTAAAGGGGTGACTGCAGAGCAGTGCAGAGAGCAGAGTGACGTGATTGCTGAGTCGGTTGCCGCTCTGGCTGTTTTTAAGAGAGCACGCACTGTTGCCCTTTATTTAGCTTTACCGGGTGAGGTCGATACAGCTGTGTTGCGTGAATACTGCTACCGGCAGGGGCAGCAGCTATGTGTGCCTGCCTGGTCTGATTCGACATGTTGTTATGCGTTTGCAGGGCTTAGCCGGGATGAATTGTTGATCCCCGGCCCTATGAATGTGCTTCAGCCCGCGACGTTGCGGTGGAAAGATGCAGATATGCTCGACGTTGTGGTGACTCCGGGCGTCGGATTTGATATATTAGGAAATCGAGTTGGTTTTGGTGCCGGGCACTACGATCAGCTCCTGGGGCGTTGCACAGCGGTTTGCACCCGCATTGGTGTGGCGTTTGATTGGCAGATACAGAGGCACGTTCCTGTTGAGGAACATGATGTGCCGATGCATTGGATTGTGACAAATGAACGCACGCTTGCGTGCGATTAAGGGCTACGTCCCTGATTGGAGTTGAAATGTATATCGTTTTGGTTGGGTGCCTTTCGGGCGCCGGCGGGTTGGTTTTAGGTTATTGTCTGCGATGGTTGCTGGGTAAATACCAGGCAACTTCTATTGAAAAACAGGCTTTAGCTGTTCGTGGTGAGGCAGAGCGTGAGGCAAAAGCTCACCTGAAAGAGGCAGAAATTCAGGCACGTGCCGACGTTATAAAGGCGAGGGAGGAGTTCGAAAGCTCTACCAAGGCCAGGCGTGCAGAACTCACTCAGGTTGAGGAACGTCTGGGGGTGCGCGAAGAGGCGCTCGACAAAAAGATGTCGCTTATTGACCGAAAGGAGGAAAACCTTGAGGAGCGTTTGACGCAGCTGCAGCAGCGCACAGAGCAGGTGCAGGTCCGTGAGGGCGAGGTTGAGAAGAAATCAAAACTGGAAACTGAACGCCTGCAGCGCCTGGCCGGGATGACACATGATGAGGCCCGTCGCGAGCTGCTTTCCCGTATGGAGACGGATGTACATGGCGAGATGGGTGGTCTGATTCGCCGCCTGCATGAAGAGGCGCAGGAGGAGGCGGAGCGTAATGCCCGCTCTGTAGTTACAACGGCCATTCAGCGTTATGCCGTTACTCATGCCTGCGAAATGATGACGAGCACTGTCCCGCTTCCAAGCGATGATATCAAGGGGCGGATTATTGGACGTGAAGGTCGCAATATCCGTGCGCTTGAGTCGGAGACGGGTGTGAATATGCTTATCGATGACACTCCTGAGGCCGTGGTTATCTCCGGATTCGACCCGATTCGGCGTGAGATTGCCCGAAGTGCTCTCGAAAAGCTGGTTGCAGATGGCCGTATTCACCCCGCCCGAATAGAAGAGGTGGTGCAGAAGACTCGCGATGAGATGGAAGAGACAATTCGTGAGGCCGGCAGTGAGGCGCTCTTCTCCTGTAATATTCTCGCGGCTGATCCTGAACTGGTGCGCCGTTTGGGACGCTTGAAGTTCCGTACCAGCTATAGCCAGAATGTGCTGCAGCACTCCATGGAGGTCGCTCAGCTTATGAGTGTGATGGCGGGAGAATTGGGCCTCGACCCCTCCATAGCACGCCGTATTGGAGTCTTTCACGATATTGGCAAGGCGCTTGACCACGAAGTTGAGGGTGGCCACGCTATCATTGGTGCCGATCTCCTTCGCCGTTGTGGCGAGAGTAAAGTTGTTGTCAACGCGGTGGCCGCACACCATGAAGAGGTCGCGGCTGAATCGCTTTACGCCGTTTTATGTTCGGCTGCCGATGCTATTTCCAGCTCCCGCCCGGGGGCACGTTCCGAAACAACGAACGTATATGTACAGCGGCTCGAGAGGTTGGAGGAGATCGCCAACGGCTTCTCCGGTGTTAAGAAAACGTATGCAATACAGGCGGGTCGCGAGATACGTGTTGTGGTGGAGCCTGGTAAAATTGATGATAACCATGCCGCAATTATGGCCCGTGACATCAGCAAAAAGATTGAGCGAGACCTTCACTATCCGGGACAGATTCGTGTGGTGGTGATTCGTGAACGCCGCTGTGTTGAATACGCGCGCTAACATTACGTTGCATATCC
>CAZAKU010000176.1:0-5931 GCA_964485765.1 uncultured Lentisphaerales bacterium | reverse complement strand
TACGGCGCAGGCCGTAAAGGTGAGCGAGTTCTCGCTTCAGGGAGATATAGATGGTGAGAATATAACATTTGCCCTTTCTCTGAATCTGGAGGAACTTGGTAAAGATGAATCACTTGAGCTGGTTCGTGGCGATGTGGCCCTGCTTGAATCTTCACTTCCTCGCGGAATGCGTTTCGAGCGCAACGGCGGCTCTGTTTTTGTGCGCCGCGATAAGCGCAGCTGGGGCGGCAGCAGTGGCACTCTGCAGTTACACTTTGCCGCTCAGGCGGTGGCGGAAGGTGATTGGCGCCGCTCTGCATTTGTGATGCCGTTAACAGCAGTTCGGCAGGTTGCTATCACATGTGATCGCCCGGATCTGGAAGTTCGTTTTCCCGGTGGTCTGAATTATGAGCGCAGCGAAGGAAAGGATGGCGCAGTTGTTCTTACTGCCAATTTGGGGTTGGTCGAGACTTTTGAGGTGCTCTGGAAGCCTCAGGTGCGCAGGCTCGAAAGTGAATTGGTGGTGAGTTGTGATGCAAACACCCTGGCTATGGTCAGTGCCGGTGCTCTCAGGCTGGACACCCTCTTTCATTATCGGGTAATTCAGGGCAGCCTCTCTAAGCTTGAGCTTTCGATGCCGGATATTAACGTGATGCAGGTTCATGGTGCCGATATTCAGAACTGGGAGGTCGATCGCAGTAACCCCGCTGATCCGCGTTTGATCGTTATGCTGGGGAGGCCTCAGGAGAAGGTGTATCAACTTCAGGTTATGGCTGAGCGTCATGTGGCGAAGTTCCCATGCGATGTGTCGCTGCCTGTGCTGAATCCGCATGGGGTTATTCGTACAAGCGGATTTCTGATGGTCGGGACCGACAGTGCAATAAAGCTTCAGGTGGCGAAAGCGGCTGGTGTTACCCAGGTGGATCAGGCGGCATTTCCAACGGTTGCTTCACTCTCCTCCACTCAGCCGCGCCGTGTGCCTTCACGGAGCATATACACCTATCAGTACGCTACCACACCTTACGATATTGAGTTGGGTGTAGATGATATTGTCACCTCTTACACCGCTGATTCACGTCTTGTGCTAAGGCTTAAAGAGGGTGAACTCAAGTTCGAGGCAGCTGTAGAGCTGGATGTAAAGGATGCCCCCCTGCGCGAGCTGCATCTACTCACCAATGCGGGTGCCGATTGGACTGTTACCGGTGTAACAGGAAACAACGTGGCCGAGGCGGATGTTGATGTAACAGCTTCAAGCAATGGATGGCGTGTGGTGGAGATACCGTTCAAAACAGCAGTCACCGGTGTGGCCCTTGTTACACTGCAGCTGGAGCGTAATCTGGCGGCCGATGAATTACAGGTCGCGGTGCCTGTTGTGTCGGTGAAGGGAGCCAAGGCGCAGCGTGGTTATATAGTAACCGCTGCCGAGAAGGGTTTCAGGCTGGAGGCAAAGACGAGTGAGAATTTACGCGATGTTCATACCGCGTCGACATCGCAGCGGGTGCAGGGAGCACGCAAGGCATTCAGATTTCGTGACTCCGACTGGTCACTTGAGCTTGGTATTGAGCGGGCGGCGGCATCCATTCACTCAGAGGTGTTCCATCTTGTTTCGCTGGGTGAAGGTGTTAAGTACTGCTCGGCTGCGATTACCTACCACATCAGTGGTGCACCGGTGCCTTCGCTGGACATTAATGTGCCGGAGGATATAGAAAATTTAGAGATTGTAGGCGGCGGTATGGATGGCTGGACTCGCAGCAACGATGTGTGCCATGTGCGTTTGGAAGAGCGTATTATGGGTGATTACACTCTGTTGGTTACATACGATGCGCCATTTGTTTACTCAGGTGCAGATCTCGACGTGGGCAGGGTCTCTACTCTTAACACCGAGAGTGAAGTGGGCTTTATAGCAGTGGCCAGTTCAGCCAATCTGCGCTTTACGGAAGTTGGCGATCTGCCTGCATCGCTGATTCGAATAAAACGCGATGAGATTCCTATGGCTTATGCCGGCATCGTAACAGCCCCGATAATTGGATCATATAAATATGTACGCAGGCCGCATATTGCCAAGCTGCATGTAGAGCCGTATCCAACAGAGTCGCTACTCGACCAGGTTGCTGATTATGTTGTGCTGAATACGCGTGTCAGCCATGATGGCGAGAGTGTTACCGTGGCGCGATATGCGGTAAAGAATGCGTCGCGGCAGTTCTTGGTGGTGAAATTGCCTAAGGGTGCATCCCTATGGTCGATTAGGCAGTTGTCTGGCGGCGTGGTTGTAGACCTGCCGTCGCAGGAGAGTGAAGAGGGCATCCTGATTCCTGTTAATCGTCCGGGTGACCCGAATGAGTCGATTACCATAGAGGTGGAGTATGCCGACCCTCCAATGCGCCTTAATGTGGTAGAGCGTTATCGTAAGGGATACACCTTTACGGCTCCCATACTGGTGGGTACTCCGGCAACGTTCACGCGCTGGAACGTTTTGGTAAGTGAGAACGATTCGATTGCTGCCGTGGGGGGCGATATGACAAGTAACTTCGCCAGCCGCCGCAGAGGGCTGCATGCCACATTGGTTATGTGTGGGCGATTGCTGCGTGCGGTTCTTGATGGCCGCGGAGGTTATGATATCCCGAATGCCCTGAATGAAGGCAGGGACGGTGTGCGTGAATGCCGTTTTACCAGGACAGCAAACCTCTCCAGTGATTCTCCCCTTACAGTAAATGTGCGCACAGCGCCTTGCTGGTTCGGTAGCGGAGGCTCTCCTCTGTTCCTGGCTCTGGCATCGCTTATAGGTATACTGCTACTCCTGTACGGTGCGATCAGGCGCAAGTCTCTGCCCGTTGTCCTGGGGCTCACGGCTATTGTCAGCGGATGCTCTCAGGCCGTGGCTATACGTCCTGTGATCGCGGTTGGCGGATCGGCATTACTTCTTCTGATTGTTTTTCTGGTGCTGATCGTTCTGCCGCTGCGGGGACTCTTCTCGCTCTCCCGCCGGCGCAGTCGCAATGGTTTAGATTTCGAGGACGATGTAGAAGATTTCGAAGAGCTTGAAGATGCTTACGAGGCGGTCGAATTTGAGGATGACACAGGTGGCGATGATGACGGTGAGGATGACACAGGTGGCGGCGATGATGACGGTGAGGATGACGCAGCGACTGAAGAGGAAGATGATACCCCCTCTGATGAAGATGAGCCACCTGAAGTGAGTGAAGGGGAGGAAGAGGCGCAGGATAAAGGGTTGTCTGCGGGGAGTGTGGATATGCGAATGTTATTTAGTCTGTCGCTTATAGCCGTAGCACTGTTCGGGACGGTTGCTTATGGACGGAAGGTGAATCCCAATGTTACGCAACAGAATGTCGCGGCCCAGTCTGCTGTTAGCGCAGAGTGTGCAGATATTGCAACATGGGCGCATAATGCTGCACTGTTGTTGACGCAGTCGGGGGTGCGCATTGAGCGTGTGAACGTTGCTGCCAGTGTAGCCGCTCTGGATCGTGAGGCGGAGCAGAGCGCCGAGGTGAATTGGGATATTGAACTGGAGGCATTCGGCAAAGTGGATATACAGTTCCTTCCTCCCGGAAGTGTTCTGATTGAGTATAAAGCGGACTCGCGCCATGTTACCGTAGAGGGGGTAAGTGCGGGTTACGCTCTACGATTTGCGCGTAAGGGAAAGTACAAGATCAAGGTGAAATCGCGCTCTAAGATTTTAGAAGATAATGGTCGCTGGATTCTTCCGCTTTCATTACCTGCCAGTATGTACAATAAGGTGACGCTTGAGCTTCCCGGCAAGGAGCTGGAGGTGGTCTCGGCACAGGCGGTATACCTGAAAAGCAGTGAAGCGGATAATAAGATCCTGGTGGATGCCGTGATGGGGCCGGCCTCCTGCGCATTCTTGGTGTGGCGCCCGAAAAGCCGCCAGACAAAGCTGGAGAAGGCCGTGTTCTTTGGCGACGTGAGCACATTGGCACGCATAAGAGCAGGGGTGGTAGACCTCTCCACTCAGATCAATATACAGATTGCCCAGGGAGAAGTTGATGAGTTTCGTCTGCGTATTCCTGAAGGGATCAGTGTTACCGCCGTGCAGGCTCCATCTCTGGCTACCTGGAGTTATGATCCTGAGCGTAAGCTTCTTGAGACTATTCTTGAACGCCCCGTCAGTGGCAGTTTCAGAATTAACCTCGGTATGCAGGTTACATGCAGTGGGTTGCCGTATGAAGCGGTGATCGGTGTTCCGCGCATTGAAGGCGCACAGAGGGAGCGGGGCTCCATTGCTGTCGCGGCGCCCGACGCGATTCAGCTGAAGATCCTCGGCAGTGAAGGAACCACTGCTATGAACACACAAGACTTTGTCTTTGCGGGATTCAATAAAAACAGCTGTGCGGATTCAATGTTACGAAGGGCGTATCGCTATGGAGCCAAGGATGAGGTGAAGCTTTCCTTCCGCGCGGAACAGGTTCTGCCCGAGGTGCGAGTGGAGGAGATGTCATCGCTCAGCATATCGGATGAGCGTACACTGCTCTCTTCAAGGGTTACTTTGCGTATTGCAAAGAGCGGAATGTTCGGAGCCACGCTTGAGCTGCCGGAGGGGTATGAGCTGGAATCGCTTTCGGGCAGCGATCTGAGCCATTGGGATGAGACCCCCGGTGGCAGAGATGTTGAGTTGTTCTTCAACCGTAAGGTACTTGGCGAGAGCGTTCTCAATGTAGTGATAGCCCGCCTGCAGCGCGGGATCTCTCCACGCATGGTTATTCCGCGATTGAGAGTGCGTGACGCCGTTCGTCATACAGGTACTATGGTTACATCCGCAGAGCAGGGCGTTCGTTTCAGAACTGTATCTCAGCGGGGTGCGACCGTCCGTAAGGCAGAGGGTAAAGGCGTTGCCGAGGGTGCACTTATGGTGGATATCCTGCGGCCTGAGTGGGAAGTAGTCCTCGATACCGATGTGATGGAACCTTTGGTCAGACCGGAGGTGCTGCATCGGGTTGATCTGTCGGAGGGTATGCTGCAGCATACTACATTCCTGCGTTACAGCATCGAGAATGCCGGAGTTAAGCAGTTTCGTCTGCGCACGCCGGTGCCGGGGATAATTCTGAATGTAACAGGTCTCGATATTGCACGAGTGCATCCGGTGGATGACGACCCTTCAGAGTGGTTGGTCGAGCTGCATGGCAAGAAGGCGAATGCTTACGCTCTAAACGTCAGCTACCAGGTGCCGTTTGACCCGGCTGATGAATCTGTCGAAATATTGCCGTTGGCTACGGTTGGTACAGCTCCTGCCCGCGGGTATGTTGCGATTACAGGAGGAGGCAGAGTGCAGGTCAAGCAGGTTGGTGAAGCTGTGGGGGTCAAGGTAGAGGATGCCAGAGCGATACCTACAGATTTCAAAGCCGGTGATCTTTCGGGTGCAATCCGTTGTTACCGTCTCTTACGCCCCGATTACAGCATAAAACTTTCGGTGACGCGCCATTCCGCAGCTGATGTTCTGCCGGCCACGGTTGACCGGGTTGAGATGACGACTGTGTTCGCCGGAAGGCGTGATCTGCTCGGTAGCTTGCATATGGATCTGAAGCTGGGTGATTTACGCTTCCTGAAGATGGCCTTGCCGAGCAAAAGCGACACTCTGTGGGCAGCGCTTGTGAATGGCGGAGAGGTATCGGTGTCGCGTGACGGCTCGCTTTATAACATACCGCTCGAAAGTGTGGATGGTAAGACCTTTACCAGTGTGGAGATAGTATACGCCTGTTCGTTGAAGGAGGATGGTGAAGAGCTTCTGATGGAGGCACCTCGCTTTGTTGATCTGCCGCTTAACAACATAAGCTGGCAGGTGTACATCCCTGCGGGACTGGTAAGCAGTGGCTTTGATGGAAACCTGCGCTATGAAGATGAGCTTGGGCAGTTGATAAGCTTCGATCGCAGTTCGTATGAGGATTACAACAAAAAGCAGCGAGCCGACAGTCTTGACAA
>CAZAKU010000175.1:0-3296 GCA_964485765.1 uncultured Lentisphaerales bacterium | reverse complement strand
TTCCCCTATATTACAGCAGAAATGAAGGGTTGCTTTCGGAGTGGTGGTCTCTTTTGGGCGGACATCGTAAACGGGACGGCATAACAAACACTTTTGTGCTCCCTGCGCTCTCCTGGAGCCGTAAAACGGAGCAGGGACGCGATACAAAACTTCTGCTGGGTCTGGGGCGTATCGATAGTGAGGGGGATGCGCGAGGAAGCCATCTGCTTCCATTTTACGGGCATCGCTATTCCGCTGACTCATCGCTGTTTATCTCACTTCCCTATTCGCATAAAAAGGAGGAGGGCGGTCGCTCCTGGAGTCTGGTGCCTCCGTTATGGTATTCGAGTCATGATCAGGATGATCATATACTTGCCACGCCACTGTGGAGTTACCATAAGACGCCAGAGAAGAAGAGCTCATTCCTGCTTCCGGCGCTCTCCTGGAGTCGCAAATCGGAGCAGGGGCGGGATACTAATCTGTGGCTGGGGCTGGGGCGTATCGATAGCGAGGGGGATGAACGCGGAAGCCATATACTTCCATTTTACGGGCATCGCTATTCGGCCGATTCATCACGGTTTATCTCGCTTCCCTATTCGTATAAAAAGGAGGAAAACGGCCGTTCATGGCGTCTGGTGCCTCCGCTATGGTATTCGAGCCATGATCAGGACGATCATCTGCTGGTTACGCCTTTGTGGGGTTATTATGAGCGCTCCGGCAAGAGAGATTCATTTCTGCTTCCTGCGCTCTCCTGGAGTTGTAAGACGGAGCAGGGCCGGGATACCGCGTTTCTGCTGGGGCTGGGGCGTATAGATAGCGAGGGGTATGAACGAGGAAGCCATCTGCTGCCATTTTACGGACATCGCTATTCTGCTGACTCATCGCTGTTCATCTCACTTCCCTACTCGCATAAAAGGGAGGAGAACGGTCGTTCATGGAGTCTGGTGCCGCCGTTATGGTATTCACGTCACGAAGCTTCCGGAGAGCGTCTGCGACTTACTCCCCTCTATTGCGACAGCAAACGGGCGGATGACTCCTATGCCTGGCGCGCCTGGATACCTTTAGCTTATTCAAGAGAGGGTAACGATGACAAACTGGTTGCATCACTTCTCGGTGGTTACCGCAAACGTCTGGATCGTAAAGATTGGCTGGCCTGGCCCATCTTATCGGCAGGGAGTCACTCCCCTGAGAATGGCAGATTTTGGTACCTTGCCGGGCTTGGTCATTACTCCTGGGGAGAAAATAGCAATGGCAAACAGTGGCTGTTTCCCTTCTATTATAAAGATGATGCGTCAGATAACCTGATCTCTCCGCTATATGCTCGCTGGAATAACAGGGGTACATTGACTACATCCATACCGCTGGCACTGACATGGTGGAATCGTTCATTTGAGAAGATGAATGCCAGAGTGTTGGCAGGTATTGCCGGTTGGGAAAAGATGAAAGGCGAACTAACCTCTTCGTATATCTTCCCGCTTTATACACATCGCAAAGGGTCCTATTGGCTGACACCGCTGGTAGGGCGAAAATCGGGAAATCGCGGCTTTAGCTATATGTTTACTCCCCTGGCAGGTTTATGGCATGGGGATTACAGTGGAGAGTGGCTTTTCCCTCTTTGGGGGCGCCGGAAGTCTACGAGTAACGAGAGAACCAGAATTCACTTCCTCTGGGGCTATTACCGGCGTAATCCGGGGGGTTCATCCTCATCCAGTTTCTTCCCCTTTTACGGTTACAAGAACAGCAGTGTTATTACAAAAGAGGGGGGTTGTGTGTATAGGAAGAAAAGCTTCTTCTCTCTCCCGATTTGTTGGTACAACCACGAAGAGAGGGTAAAGCCTGTTTTGGAAACAGTGGCTGAGGCGGAAACATCGCCTAATCCTCCCGAAACGATGGAGAAGGAGACCAATGCCGGTATCTTCCCACTCTATTACTTCAAGCGCCGTGCAGAGGAGTCATCGCTGAGCAATCGCGCCCGTTTGGAATGGAATTTGGCATGGAGGCTCTTTGATTATCGCGCCGAGCATGATAGCAAGCGGGAGGATGGCGGGGTGGATGAGGAGCATCACTATACCCGTTCGCGTGTACTGTGGCGTGTGTATCACCGCGAGACGCTGAATGGCGCCGCGTCTACAGATATGTTTCCCGGAATATCAACAGACCGTAAAGCCGATGGTCGCCGTAGCTGGTCGGTTTTATGGCACTTCCTTGCATACAAGCAGGAGAGGGACGGCGGACGCAAGATACATGTACTCTTCATCCCCATTCGCATTCGTAAAGGGTGATTACATTCTCTTTCCTCTTGGCATTCGTATCGGGTTGCGGACCTGACTGCCCTGACAGAGGAGGCTTGCGGCTATGGCCTCAGGATCACTTGTAGATGAGGTACAGTCCTGCCAGTATAACCAGAATGGCGCAGCCTTTCTTGATCAGGAGTGTTCCCTTTGAGCATTCAGTCCAGTTAAGATAGCGCTGTACAGTTCCTGAGAATGTGCCTGCCAGAATGATGACGGTGCAGTACCCCACGCCATACATCAGCAGGAGTGTAATTCCGTACCAGAGGTTGCTGTCGGCCAGTTTAAGAGTCATTGCAAGTATGGGGATCATGTATGCAAATGTGCATGGCCCCAGAGCTATTCCAAAAATCAAACCCAGCACCAGTGCAGCCAGGGGGCCTCTCCATTTCATCTTTATCTGGCCGGGTGCAGACCAGGGCATCGGTATCACACCGTAAAGATGCAGTCCGACCAGCAGGAATACAATGGCTACGATAAGGTTACCGTATTGGCCGACGTCGCCCATAATGCGTCCGGCTCGCGAAGTTATATAACCTGCAATGGCAATAGTTGCCAGGTTTCCCAGAGCGAACAGTGATGAGAGAAGAAATGCCCGGCGCGAAGAAACAACGCCATCTCCATTTATGAAACCGACAATCAGGGGGATGCTGGCAAGGTGACAGGGGCTGAGTATCACACTCGCAATTCCCCAGAGAAATACGGCCAGCAGCACTATCGCAGGGGAACCCTCAATGGCGCTGTTGAATGCAGAGAAAAGGCTCTGCAGCGAGAATCCGCTCTGTTCGGGGCCGTCGCTGCCGCTCTCAACATTTACGCCATATTCCGCCCATTTCCCAAGTATCTGCTCCTTGGTGAACATCCCCTCGTGGCGGAAGAGTTCGCTGCCCTCTGAATCGAAGAATATTTGCGTAGGAATCGACCGGATTCCATACTGTTTGCTGGCATCCGGGTTCTCCCAGACATCTATAAAAGTTACTGTGAATTCTGAGGAGTAGTTCTCCTTCAGCTCATCCAGGATAGGGG
>CAZAKU010000174.1:0-3364 GCA_964485765.1 uncultured Lentisphaerales bacterium | reverse complement strand
CCCAAAGGCGGCCCCGGGATGCAGGAGATGCTCGCCCCGACTTCATACGTCATGGGTCAGGGCCTGGGTGAATGTGTCGCCCTTATAACCGACGGACGTTTCTCGGGAGGGACCCGCGGTCCATGTATCGGGCATGTTTCACCTGAGGCCGCAGAAGGCGGCCTCATAGGCCTGCTGCACGACGGAGATACGATCCGCTACAGCATTGACGAACGCAAGCTCGAAGCCCTCCTCAGCGAGGATGAGATCGCTGAAAGGAGAGCCAATCCGCCACCCGCACCGAAGCGCGAACTGACGGGCTACCTGAGGCGCTATGCCAAAATGGTATGCAACGCCTCATCCGGCGCAGTGCTTGATTAATGTCTTTCGTCTCAGAACCTATAACACCTGTTACCTCCACGGCCAGCACCGAAATGATGGCCCGTGGAGGACCGGGTTTACCTTTTGAATTCATCTGGCGGGGCGAGATTCTGGGGATCGCCTCAGTATTGCGTGTCTGGCGCGAGACCGCACCGTGCCGTCACGGCGGCAGCGAATCATACGCACGCAAACACTGGTTCGAGGTAGAAACCACCAAAGGACAGATCGCACGGGTCTATTTCGAGAGACAACCGCGCGACGGACAACACACCCAACGCTGGTGGCTCTTCAGCCTTACTGATAAGGCAGAGTAAAGAGAGGAGACCGGACCAAAAAAAATGGAGGGCAGCATTTCTGCCACCCTCCTTAACCCTCTCCCCAGAGGCACAACATTGAAAAAACTTTAATCCTCTATAATCACGCTGCCGCGGAAGAAGAGCGAGGGTGATTCAGCAACCGGAGCGATCTGTTCGTAGCGAACACGCTCCATCGCAAACCCCTGCGTCAATACATCCTGCATAACAACTGCGGAATCTGCCACGGTCCAGTTCCCGGTCGTCAGATCATCGGTATACTCGAGTTGGTAAGTAACCCCGGCGACCTCTCTTCTGCGGTCGAAGGAGACATTGAAATAGCGGTTTGTACCATCACCTTCAACTGCACTTCTCATTCCCGGGATCAACCGCATGCCGGAGCTGTCGGCTGTATCTGTGGGGTCAGAGCCGAAAAGATACTCCTCAATATTCGTACGCGAATCGCCATCGGGATCATCGTTCTGGTCACCCACGGGAGTGGCCCCGCCGTCGGGACGCCCGAACCACTGCCTCCGCCAATCCGCATAGGTTGGCGGATGAGGCGCAACCTGTAACGCAGGATCACCAATGAGGGCAAAGGTCTCTCCCAGATAACTGACACGATAGTCACCCGCCTGCGCTTCATTTGCCTGCGCCTGCATGGCTGAAAGCGAAGCCGCGCCCAATCGATCCATACGCTGGGCATAAATCGCATCGAAACAGCTGTTGCCAAAGCGGGTAGCAGGCTCAAGATACGCCAGAACAGAGGGAGCCAGCGTGGCGATGCAGCCACCGCTGCTGCTATCAAGCATATCACGCACCAGAGAGCTCAGCTCTCCACTGGGATGCGGTTCAAAGATGTTATTCAACTCACACGAAAATGCGGTAAGCACAAATGGGTGTGAAGCATTCGACATACTGGGCACATGCGACGGAGCAAGAATAGTGGGCAGAACCGCCATTGTCGTCGCAGAGGCATGACCAGAGTATAACATCATCCCCCGCCCGGAATTTATCTCTGAGATCAGGTCGGCGTTCAGCGCTGCCGCCGCAGTGTCGGCCGGTGACGGGTTTGACGGATCGGAAGCGGTTACACCCGCAATATACTCATCGAGATAAAGCGGGGAAGCATTCATATCTTCAGGAACCACCTGGCGAATGCTTTCACATGAATTTACAAAGCTACCGGCACTGTCATCATTATCCGCCACGAGCAGAATATCGTTCCGCCACCTGAAATCAGCTTCGTATGCAATTGTTTTGTTTATCAGGTTCGCAATCTCAGATGCATTACGTACCGGCCAGCGACCCAGAGCGAGATCGGGGACCTTGTTTCCATCGAAATCCACCAGCGGTGCGTCACTTCCGAATACCCGCTTACTGCTGTAGTAAGGAACTGAAATCATGGCGGGAAGGATGTGATTCGGAGCCAGCGCCCGATTCGAGAGAAAATCTCTGTAATCAGTATGTCCTGCACCCACGAGAAGAACCATGGTGGGTCCGGTGGTTGCATTCTGCGTAACATCCGAAAGAAATGTCCTTACAGCCAGTGGTGAAACAATACCATCGTTCCACTGATCCATAACTGCTTCGTAAGCGACAACAGAAAGCGTCAATCCCTGCTCGGCGCGGTACTCAACCAGAGGAGAGAGTGCATTAGCAAATTCGGCAGGAGCGATTACAACCATATCGGACGCCATTGCCGCACTGCGGACATCATGCTCAACCACACCGTCAATCTCCAGCGGCTCACAGAACGCTCCGGCAACAAAAAACTCGGCGTTCGTAGACGATGCTGTAAATGTTGCACTGTAAAGATCGCCATCCAATACAACAGCCACAGATTCCAGCCTGACAACATCCAGAGGATCACTGACATCCAGAACAACAATATTCGGATTGTTAAACCCGCGTGCCGTCAGATCTGTGTAACCTTCATTACGAAACTCCAGCTCTGCCCCGTCCCGCGAAACCAGGTATCGGGCGTAACGTACCTCTAACCAGTTAATAAGTGAAACAGATGTACCGACAGGCAGTGCCTCAGCCCGCAACGTAACCGTATTGAGCCCCTCCTGCAGATTGGCGGCCTCGCCTGAAATCACCGCCCGACCATCTCCCTGCCACTGCACGGCATCCGACGCGGAGGAATTCTGAACAACGCGTGTCTGATGGTCATATGTATGCCATGTGTCGGTATAGCTGAGGAGACTGGCGCTGGCGAACCAACGCTGCTCACTGTTTACATTATCGAGGTAAAGGTTGCGGCTCCACTCCCACACCGGGATCGAACCATATACGGTGTACAGGTACTCGCCCTGAAGACCCGACCCCATAACCCAGTAATCATCTCCCGCCTCACCGTAACAGGTGGCATAGTAAGCCGCATTCGTCTCATAATGATCGGTATGCCAGTACCACTGCCCGCTTACAGGTGATGAAGGTGCCGCAGAATAATCAACAGTAACCGCCCTTCCCGGCTCCACATCCAGCCAGTAAACATTTCGCTCAGTGTAGATGTCCTCATATCCCTCTGCATAAAAAGATATTCCACTCTCTCCATCTTCATTATGTGGCCACCAGGCAACATCAACGCCACGTGTCGAGAGGTTCAGGCTCATAGCATCAATCCAGCCGGCCACATCGGCCGCCGAAGCATCCGTCAACGCGGAAGCGATCTCTTCAGAGGAGAGCCGATACACACCATTGCTGGA
>CAZAKU010000173.1:0-3931 GCA_964485765.1 uncultured Lentisphaerales bacterium | reverse complement strand
CCACTGGCAAACATCTTGAAAAGCACGCCGGAATCAACACCCTTGGCAACCAGATCTGCGGCCTTAAATAACAGGCCGATCGACATCACAAAGGTAAGGACCATCAATGTCATCAAAACACTGACTGCATAACTTACGCCGATATATCGGTGAATAATTCTCATTATAACGCGAGTTAACGCTCCCCGGGTCCGTCCACACCATTTTACTGATATAACTCAGGCGGCCGTACATCGGCCGCCTGAAAAGAAACTCCCATTTTCTACCGGTCGGTTTTCAGTCGGCCAGTTCATTCTGGAGATCATCTCTTGAACCCTGAGCATTACGGATATAAACCTCAACACGGCGATTTTCCGGGGTGCCGTTTTTGAGATCCGGCTCAACCTTCGGCTGCTCAAAACCAAACCCGACCGCGTCCAAACGCTTGCGGGAGATCGCATGTTTAACAGACAGATACTCCAGTACCGCTTCAGCACGACTTTTCGAGAGACGCTTGTTGTAGTCAGCTTTCGAGGTCAGCCTGCGGTCAGCATGCCCCTCAATAACCGCAGTCGACTTCGCATGGCGCTTGATTATGCGGCCAATGACATCAAGATCGGCAAAATACTCAGGCTTGATAATAGCTTTATCGGTATCAAAAAGGATCTTCAGCTCCACCATTAACAGGTCATCCGATCCGTCCAAAGGGTCTGTACCATCGGTCAGGACTTCGTGCCCATCAGCAACTCCGCCGTCATCCGTATCGCGATCCTTGGGATCTGTACGATATTTTTTGACCTCTTGTCCATCCAGGAGAAGGTCGAAGTCGGTATCACGATTAAGAGGATCCGTTTCGTATGTAAGCACCTCTTCGCCGTCCAGCAGACCATCGGCATCGCTGTCAGGATTGTATGCGTCTGTACCGATTTGCTCCTCACGGGCAGTCGTAAGTCCGTCTCGATCCGGATCATCGCCATCGACAGGAACCACCACGATGTTCTCCCCTGCACCCCAGTGCCAAACAACACCGGCATCAATAATGGCATTAGCCTCGGTATTATCACCTGCAATCAACAAACGGCCATCGGCACGCAGGGCCCATTCCTCGTTGAAATGATACATGAGGCCGGCGCCGCCGCGCAGAACGACATCGAACTGGTTGCCGAAATCCTCACCATAAAAAGTGGCGCCCAGCCCAACTGCCAGGAAGGGATCCAGACGTTCCCAACGGGTAAAGTGACAGAGCGCATCAGCCGTCAGACCCAGAGCGTATGTATCACCAAATCCGGCGACATCCGGATCGGACTGCGATACCTCAGTCTTAACTACCTCGCCATTGATCACTTCTGTATGCCCTACAAAGTTCTCATCCAGCTTAGGCGCGTAATAAAAACCACCCTCAAAACTCCAAAACTCTGAATAATCCTTGCCCAGGCGAATGCTCAGCAATCCGCCATCCTCCACCTCTTCATCACCCTCGAACAGTATCAGACCAATACCGGGAGAGACATACCACGAGGCCAGATCGGACTCTTCAGCCTGCAAAACGGGCGCAAAACACAATGAAGCTACAAAAACAGCCAACAACGAATATTCTTTTCTCATCTTTCTCTCCATTTTTCCGTCAGAATTACCCATCAACATATCAACGAAACCAAAAATCAGCTGATAGTCGCCAAAAACCGGAAATGGCAACGCTATAAGGTAACGCCATGAGACTATCAAACAGGCGGTATTCTGCAACCGTAAAGCTTCATCTTTCGCAAATTTTTATTCATTTATTACGCTATCATTGACTTTTTCTCCGCTACAGGTAATCTTCAATTCCGGTTGTAGTAGAAGGAAATGTAAGAATCACTCACCTGAACTGTGAAATTAAGGTCGCACGCACCCTGTAATTAAGTGCATATAAAACGAGAAACAGATAATGAATGACGAGTCAAGACTGCTGATCAACGGAAACGAAGCTGTGGCCTATGCCGCACTCGATTCGGGCGTAAACCTCGGTGTGGGTTACCCGGGAACCCCATCTACGGAGATTCTCGAAACACTGGATGCAATCGGTGGAAACGCGCAGTGGTCGCCTAACGAGAAAGTAGCTATGGAGGTAGCACTCGGTGTTGCCTATGGCAACGCGCGCACCATTGTTACCATGAAACACGTAGGCGTCAATGTAGCTGCCGACCCCCTCTTTACCGCAGCCTACTCAGGCGTAAGCGGAGGTCTCGTACTTCTGGTTGCAGATGATCCCGGCATGGCTTCGAGCCAGAATGAACAGGATAGCCGCCGATACGCTATCGCCGCCGGTGTTCCAATGCTGGAACCGGCCGATTCGCAGCAGGCATACGACTACCTGGCCGAAGCCCTGATGATCTCCGAACGCTGGCAGACCGTTGTAATGCTGCGCCTTACAACACGGATCAGTCACTCCAAGTCGATCGTGCAGCGTAGACAGCTGCCCTCCGCTCCCGTGGCACCGCATTACACCCGCAACATCAAGGAACGTGTAATGGTGCCCGCGTATGCACGCCCGGCCCATCGTCGAATGCGTGCCCGCCAGCAGGATATCAAGGAGTGGGCCGAGGCAGGCAACCTGACTACCATCAGCGCGGGCGACAAGAAACTCGGCATAATCGCCAACGGAGTCTGCGTTGCCCACGCACGTGAAGCCGCCCCCGAAGCCTCCATTATGCAGCTGGGGATCACCACTCCCCTGCCAATCGAGGCAATTCGAAAGTTCGCGGATGGAGTGGAGCGCTGCGTCGTAATCGAAGAGGGCGATCACATAATTGCCGAGGCATGCCTTGCCGCAGGCATAAATGTTGAATCAAAACATGAAATGTACCGTTTCGGTGAGCTCAATGTTTGCCGCATACAGCGCATCCTGGCCAATGACACCAGCGAGGAGCAGGAACCGCCGCGCGGCAAACCGCCACAGCTGTGCCAGGGCTGCCCGCACCGCACCGCTTTCCAGTTGCTCTCCGACCGCAAGTGCATCGTAACCGGGGATATCGGATGCTACACCCTCGGCGTTCTGCCCCCATTCGAGGCCATGGACACCTGCGTATGCATGGGCGCCTCAATAGGAGTCGGGCTTGGCATGCGCCACGCCCTGCCGGAGGAGCAGGCCCGCCAGGTGGTCAGTGTTATAGGCGACAGCACATTCGTCCACAGCGGCCTCACCGGTATCGCTGAAATGGTTTACAACCCGCCCGCGACAGGGCACGTCCTGCTTATCCTCGACAACAATACAACCGCCATGACCGGCATGCAGGAGCATCCCGGTACCGGCCGGAAACTGTCACACGAGCAAACCAACAAACTCGTTTTCGAAGATGTAATCAAGGCCATGGGCATCAACCGTGTAACCGTCATCGACCCCTTCAAAGAGGAGGACAAATTTGCCTCCACACTCGATGCCGACCTCGCAAGCGGCGAACTGTGCGTAATAATCGCGCGCCGGGCCTGCATTCTGGCCGCGGGCCGAATACGGGCATACGAAAAAGCCGCTGAACAACAGATATGATCAGGAGAGAAAATGAATAGCGACAAAATCACGAACGTAATTATCGCCGGCCTTGGGGGTCAGGGGGTACTGAAAGCATCCGACATACTCGCAGAAGCTGCATTCCACGCCGGTTTCGATGTGAAAAAGGCCGAAGTTCACGGCATGAGCCAGCGAGGCGGCTCTGTTACCAGCGATGTCCGTTTCGGCGAAAAGGTCAGCAGCCCGATGGTACCTGACGGCAAGGCGGATATCCTTCTGGTTCTTGAAGAGACTCAGATCGAGAATAATACCTTCCGCCTTATCGAGTCGGGCACTCTGATTCATGCGGGACAGATCGACCGCGCGTCACTTCCATCACCGAAAACGCTGAACGTAGCCATGCTGGGTCTCCTGAGCAAAACACTCAAGAATATACCCGAAGCAGCACTGCTCCAGGCTGTCCGC
>CAZAKU010000172.1:0-4135 GCA_964485765.1 uncultured Lentisphaerales bacterium | reverse complement strand
GTATCTTATTAATAGCTTGACCCGTTTGGACACTTTAAGAGTCGAAACTTGACGTTGGTATGAGTCGTATAAGGCGTTGGTAGGCAACCATTTAATTGGTGGGAGTGTAGGGATTCGAACCCTAGACCCGCTGATTAAGAGTCAGCTGCTCTACCAACTGAGCTACACTCCCAAAAAAATGGAGCGAGCGAAGGGATTCGAACCCTCGACAACCACCTTGGCAAGGTGGGGCTCTACCACTGAGCTACGCTCGCTGCGCTAAAAACAGGGGCAGAGAGTATCTGTTGTTGTTGCATATTGCAACCCCTTTTTTTGAAAAACTTAATGCCTGACGCAATATTGCGAATTGAATCTGAACAGTGGCGGTTTTGTCTTGCTGTAGAGGGTGAATTGATGATATTTTCTGCGTTTTCCGCGTTGTAAAAGTCACATCGAATAGGTTGCGATTGCAGCATCATGTGAATTGTAATTCTTAACGGAGATTGGAATGCTGGTGAATAGAAAAATAATATCCCTGTCCCTCTCTCTATCGTGCGTTTATGGCCTTTTTGCTCCACTTGGTACCTCTTTTGCTGAAGATCCCGTGGAGTCGATAAAGGCGTTCAACCGCCTTGCGGTTCAACGTGCTGAACTGCTGGTAACGGTTCGCGGTTATGATAAGAAACTGGCGACAGTGTGGCATGACCCTGCAATGACCTCTGAAGAGATAGAGAAAATACGCACTGAGTTGCGCAGGATGGAGTCGGAGATCGTTGCTAAACGTTTTGAGTTGAAGACTGCTGTTAATGCACTTCCTGAAGTCCAGGCAGTAGTAAAAGAGCGCGACTCTGTACTTAAAGAAGCTGAACGGCTGAAGTTGCAGATGAATGATGCAAGGGGAGATGTTCCGGTTGCCAAACCGGTAAAGGTCCAGCCATAACATGCAACTCGATTCCATCAGGTTTTCCTCTCTCTGGCACGTTTTACGCTTGAGAAATAGTAGCGTATGGTGTTATCATCTCGGGCGAAACGGATATTTTCAGGAGACTAGTTATGAAGTGTAGAAGTATTATTAGTATGGTTGCAGTTCACCTCATTTTCGGTTTATGCCTTTCGCAGGCGGAAGATGTCAAATCAACACCTGACGTAGCCGCATCTCAAATATCCCCCCTCGAAAAAGCTCGCGCCGATCTGGCTCTGGCTTCAGCAAAGTATACAACCCTCAATATTGAGAGGGCAGAGGTCGCCAAAGAGTTACGATCCGTGACAATGGAGATTCTCCCCAACAAAATAGAGGATGGAGAGGGTGACGGCGGCGAAGTTCAGAAACTGCGCAAACGCCTGGCTGAAGTTGAGCGTGAAAGAAAGCAGATCAGAGAAGAGATCAAGGAATTGCTGGAGGCTAATCCCGAATATCAGGCGCGTCAGACAAAGCGTGAACAGACTTACATGCGCAGGGCCGAGATAGAGAAGGAACGGCATGAGTTGTCATTGCAAATACGCTCCCTAACGGTGGCTGTTCGTGAGCTTGAGCAGAAGGAATCGGCAGAAAACGCCTTGAAGTTGGCCGAGGAAAACGCCAGCGGCCAGGGCGACGTTGTTCAGCCATAAGGGCAGTATATAGTACCCCGGACGAATTTGAAGTAAACTGGAGATTAATAAGAATGTATAGATTTCTCAGGACGAGTATGTGGTGCAGCGTTGTCGCCATTCTTTTGGTGTCGGGGCTCAATGGTCTGGCGGTCGGTTCACCCAAAGGGAAAGGCTGGGATGATTTGACTGCAGCTGAGGCCGCTCCCGGTGAGCTTCTAATCTCCTTCAAGATGCCCTCCCGCAGCAAAGGGATATCAGTACAGAGTCGCGTTTCGGCTGGTAGAGCTCTCGGTAAAGGGCTCGATGAGGTCCATGAGGCGCTTGGTTGCAAAATGGTGCATGATTATGCAGGGCTCGGGTTTCACACCGTTAAAGTGCCTAATGGCAAAAGCCTTGAGGATGTGGCTGAGCAATACTTGAAAAACCCGAATGTTGCGGAGGTAGCCCCAAACTATTACCGCCAATTAGTCGAGACGATCCCGGATGATCCTCTGTATGATGGTGTGTGGGGGCTGCCCCGGATGCAGGCTCCAACCGCGTGGGATATCACCGTAGGTAATTCAAATGTTGTTGCGGGAATCATCGATACCGGCGTATTTCTTGGGCATGAGGATCTGGCTGATAACATATGGGTCAATCCGGGGGAGGATCTTAATCTTGACGGAGTCATCACGCCTGACGAAGAGAATGGCATAGATGATGATGAGAACGGATTTATTGATGATTTTTACGGGTGGGACTTTTTCGAAGATGATAATGACCCCAGCGATGTACATGGCCATGGTACTCATGTAGCCGGCACCGTCGGTGCTGTTGGCAACAATACCCTGGGGATATCGGGTGTATGCTGGAATCTGAAACTGGTTGCCTTACGTGCCGGTGGACCTTTTGGGCGATTTCCGGACTCTGCCAGTTCGGCAGCTGTTGCATATTCACAGAATGTTATCAACCTGAAGGTAACATGCAACAGTTACGGTGGAACACAATTCAGCCCTGTGGCGGAAACTACCATTCGTGGATCACTTGAAGCTGGGCAGATTTTTGTTGCAGCGGCCGGTAACAGCGGTACGGATAACGATCAGTTCCCGCACTACCCCTCTTCGTATGATCTAGATAACATAATTGCCGTTGCAGCAATCGATGTTGAGGGCAATATTGCTGATTTCTCCTGCTTTGGAAAGACCTCCGTGGATATCGCGGCTGCCGGCGTTGATGTGCTGAGTTGTGATGTAAATGACCCAAGCGGGTATGTTTTAAATTCAGGCACATCTATGGCCGCACCTAATGTGTGCGGCGGCGTTGCTCTTGTCTGGGGTTTAGAGCCGAGACTTTCAATGGAGGCTGTCCGTGATGCCATATTTTTCTCAGCGGCACCTAACGATGATTTGGCAGGTAAAATAGCTACGGGAGCTGAACTGGACGTATCTGCCGCACTTCAACTTTTGATGGGGATTAGTGTGACTCCGTCGGGTGACAGCAAAGCCGGCGGCGGTTTCGGTTATCCCATTATTCCTACACAACAAGTTTATCAGGTGTTTACATACGCTGATCAGGATACCGAGTGGATGGCATCTGTTTCTGAAGAGTGGATGGACATCTCTAATACAAACGGTATTCTGGATGCGTATGATCCGGACTTGGGTAAACCAGATGCAGATACCATTGTTCTCACTTATAATGAGAAGGTACAGCTCCTGCCTAAGGGCGACTATTACAACGTATTTACCATCGCTAATCTTACAGATTCGGCACAGCCTTCACTCGTCATCACTAATTATCTCCGTATATCCTACAACTATAAGATTCAGTCCAGATCTGTTCCCTTTGAGTGGCGGGAGCCGGATCCTGAGTATATGCTTGGTTACTATACGCTGGACGGTGATGCCGGCATTCCCGTTGAAACGCCTATCAGGTACTACGACGTTGAATACGCCAGTATTTTAGTGGGGAGCAGGGGAACGATAACCTTTACCGAGCCGATGACCAGTGGCGATAACAAAGCATTACCTCTCTCTTTTGAATTTGAAGATCCAATGATATGCCCATGGTGGGATGATCTGTTGCTTTCATCCGGAGACGCTCATGTATATGTTCAACCTCTTGTGGGTGAGGATCGTGATGGAACCGTAGTGACATGGGAAAATTTGGGTCACGTAGATTATCCTCAGGCCAGATTCACTTTCCAGGCTGTCATTTTCGAGTCCAGTTCGCCTTCAACAAGCAGTGAGATTCTTTTCAGTTATATGAGTGTTGAAGAGGACCTGCCGGAGTATGGCTGTGGCCGCAGCGCTACTGTCGGGCTTCAGGATCATGGCGCTTATATGGCATCGCAGCTGCTAGTGAATGGTAAATCTGCATCTGCGAGTGCGCAGGGGCTGAATGCACTTCCAGATCCGGGTCCCGCGCCGGCTGCAAATCAGGATGATGGTGAACGCACCTCTTCGCAGATGAATGTAAATAGTGCCCCAAAACACTCTAACGGGAAGCGCTGGGATGATCTGACGGATGAAGAGGCTGCGCCCGGTGAGCTGTTGGTCTCCTTCAAGATGCCTTCCCGCCGTGG
>CAZAKU010000171.1:0-12938 GCA_964485765.1 uncultured Lentisphaerales bacterium | reverse complement strand
TCCCTCTCCGCAGCATATATATGCCATGCACTGGATAAGGAGGAAACGGCAAAGCAGCAGCTGGCCACATTCAGCAAATCAATCAGGAATGATACCCCTGTAGAGGTGGTACTTAAAGGAATTGAGCTCAACCGGATTCTGAACGGAGGTGCACGCGGGAAAGGAATATTAGTGAAAGCCATGTCGACGCGCGAAGATGAACCGCTGTTATGGATTGAACTCGCCGCTTATGACACCGCAGAGGGGGACACAGACAAGGCCCTGAGATCACTGAAAAAGGCCATAAAACTCAATAAGATAACCGCCCGACAGCAGATAGGTTCAGATAAACGCTTTGATCCCATTAAAGATACGCGCGAATTCCGTAAACTATTGAATTAACCCAGGCCGGATCGTGTCTCTACATGGTCACCGCCCTGATACGCGATGACCAACGTACGGACCGACTTAGCCAAGCACCGCTTCGGAGTAAACTACACACCAACGCGAGCCTGGTGGTACTGCTGGAACGATTTTTATGAGGCCTCTATAGCCAGAGACCTGGAAACGAGGAGCGCGTTGTACCGCAGATTTTCAGCGTGACCATGTCCGCCCTTCGAGCTACAATACGGATCTTGCTGGATGCTGTTTAGGCCTCTGCCGCAGTCTCCATGATCACTGACCCGCAGATTGGAGCAAAACCATGACCACAATGAAGAAGATCGGAGCCCTCGCCCTCTGTGCCATGGCCCTCGCCCTCCCCGCGATATCGCTCGCCGTAGACAGCGAAACAGCCACGCGCCAAATCACCGCCGCCTACGAAGACCTCCTCGGCCGTAAGCCCGACGATGCAGGCCTGCGAGAGTTTCGCACCCAGATGGTCGACAAAGGTCTCAGCGAAAAGAAGATGCGCGCCGCCATCAAACGGAGCGAGGAATACAAGAGCAAAGGGACCGATGCGATAATCACCCGTGCCTACCAGGACGTACTCGGACGCAAGCCCGACAGCGGCGGACTGAAGACCTTCCGCGCAAAGATCAATGCCGGATGGAGCGAGAAGCGGCTGCGCAAGGAGCTCCGCGAGAGCGAGGAATACAAGAAGCGCCAGGAAAAGAAGAAATAACGCACACCTAAAACATAAACGTCCCGGACGTAGCCAGCCCTGACTTCATCGAGCTACTATTTGCATCAAACCTGCTGACACTTGAAATCACCCATGCGAAATGCAGTTATGCTCGAAAAGAATATATCTGACAAGAATTATCGCGGATGAGCGGCTCACCCCGCTACAGATGAACCGCGAATCCAAATAGGCGGATGAAATATAACTCACAGAACGGCGCGCACCGCCTCCTCGAAATCAGTTAGCATCACCTTTTCCACCACTGCCTCACCGATGCGCAACAGCAACACCGCATTCAGCATTCCCTCCTCACACTTTTTATCGTGTGACATGGCGGCTATCACTGCGTCGCTGACCTCGGGAACCTGGGTGGGGAGCTTCAGCGCCCGCAACACCCGCTCGATCCGCGTCACATCCTGCTCCGCCAGATAGCCTCGCCGCTGCGACAGGCGTGCGGCAACCATCATCCCCACGGCGACGGCCTCACCATGCCGTTTAAAAACCCCGCAAGCCTCAAGCGCATGGCCGAAGGTATGCCCAAAATTCAATTTACGCCGCTCTCCGGCCTCACGCTCATCACGATTAACCACAGCTGCCTTTGTCTCCACGGAGTGCGAAACCAGGGCTTCAAGTATCTCACCATCCAGAGAAAGGGCCTCTGCTGCATGCTCCTCAAGCCAGCCCAGCATCGGTTCATCGGCAATCAGGCAATGCTTAACCACCTCTGCAAAACCGGAGCACAACTCCTGTGGAGGCAGGGTCGCCAGCATATCTATATCGCAGCAGACAAACTGCGGCTGGTTAAATGAACCGAATATATTCTTGAACCCGCCACAGTTTACACCGTTCTTGCCGCCAACGCTGGCATCCACCATGCTAAGAAGACTCGTAGAGACAAAACCGAAGTCAACTCCCCGCATATAGCTCGAAGCCAGAAATCCGGCAACATCGCAAACAATCCCGCCGCCAAACCCCAGAATGAAACTTTTACGGTCGGCGGAGAGTTCGAGTAACCCTTTAACCAGACTATCAAGCGTTGCTAGACTCTTTTCACCCTCGCCACATCCCATAACAAGCGTAGGCCTGTCGCCGAAGAGGTCGCCATAATGAGATTTAAGGTTATTGTCGGTAACAATTATAGCACGCCTGTCACCCAGAAGACGGTCGAGATCACATATTCCGCGCCCGACCTCAATTCGGGAAACACGCGCCGGACCAGCCTGCGCCTCAATCAGCATGCTGTTCATTCAGCCTTCCCCTGAGAGTCGTTCATTATCTCCTCCTGCACCCGAATCGATTCCTCATGCACGCCTCGCATAAGCAGGTCAGAGAATCGCTCACTGAGGGAATACTTTGAGCCCATCTCGCGTGCCCGGTCAAGAATCTGCTCCCAGCGGGTTGCCTGTAACACGGCCACATCGTTGGCCTTTTTCAGCTCACCAATCTCACGTGACACCCGCATACGCTCCCCCATTATGCGCATCAGCTCACGGTCAAGGTTATCGATCTCACGCCTGTGCTCACCCAAACGTTGCTGGTACTGCGCATCTGACACATCGGCGCGACGCACAACCAACCCGTCAATGACCCCCTTAAGCGCCTGCGGGGTCAGCTGCTGGATGGCATCACTCCAGGCCTGATCGGGATCACAATGCGACTCAATCATCAAGCCCTGATAACCGAGATCCAGCGCACACTGACTTATATCGGAGATAAGATCACGGCATCCGGCAATATGGCTCGGGTCGCAGATAAATGGTATTTGTGGCATACGGCGACGTAATTCAATAGCAACCTGCCAACGCGGCTCGTTGCGGAAGCGTGACTTCTCAAGACCGCTGAAACCTCTATGCAGAGCTGCCAGCCGAGTCAACCCAGCCGCCTGAAAACGTTCAATGGCACCCATCCACAGGTCTACATCAGGGTTAACCGGGTTCTTGACCAGAAGAGGGATATCCACATTTTCCAATGCGTCGGCGATCTCCTGTACAGCAAAGGGATTTACCGTAGTACGGGCACCTACCCACAAAATGTCTACTCCGGCGCGCATCGCTTCATATACATGCTTCACATTGGCGACCTCTACAGCCGTCAGCATGCCGGTTTCCTGTTTCACCCTTCTCAACCAGGGCAACCCCACCGAGCCCACCCCTTCGAAACTGCCCGGGCGAGTACGCGGCTTCCATATACCGGCACGAAAAATCTTTATTCCCGCCTTCTGCAGCGCAACAGCAGTTGTCATAACCTGCTCTTCAGTCTCTGCACTGCACGGCCCCGCAATAACCATGGGCGACTTATCATCCCCGACGCCCCAGGAGGAGAGCGGCTTTATCTCTACATCATTCTGCATAATCTAAATCCTAGCCTTGGCACTGGCAACACCCGAACCAAGCACACGCCTGATTGAATTTGCCTCTCTAATCATCGAATCCAACTCTTTCTCATCTCTCTCTACAATACAACGCTTGAACTCCTGCATCTTCTCAATAAATGTATCCAGCACCTCTTCAAGATTCTCAACATTATTCAGGAATATCGGGGTCCACATATCGGCACTGCTCTTTGCCAAACGAGCAGTAGAGGCAAATCCGCCACTAGCGAGATTGAATATCTGCTCCTCATCACGCTCCTTGTCCAGAACCGTCAACGCCAGGGCATATGATGCCACATGCGACATATGCGACACATACGCCACATGCATATCATGCGTCTTCGAAGTCATATACACCAGCCGCATATTCAACGCCTTGAACATAGACTCAACGGCCTCAACAGCATCGGCGTCGCGATCTTCACTGTCACAAATTATTGCAGCCTTGCCCTCAAAAAGATGTGAAAGAGCGGCCCAGGGACCTGAATTCTCTGTTCCGGCCATGGGGTGTGCTCCCACATAACGCCCTCGTTTTGGATGATCGGCAACGGCCTCTAGCATACTCTCCTTAATGGAGCATACATCTGTAATCACCTGTCTATCCGCAAGATCCAGCACCTCCGGCAGAAGTTTCCGGGCGACATTAACAGGGACAGCCAACACAATGATATCGGATGCACCGACGGCCTGGGCAAGGTCGCATATCTCATCAACCAACCCTATATTCTCTGCCGTAGCAGCATGCAGCCTGTTCGTATCCACACCTACGACTCTGTCTGCAAAGCCGGCCGCCTTTAAATCTATGGCGAGGGATCCCCCGATCAAGCCCATTCCTATTACACAAACCTGCATTCAAACTCTCCTGAAATACTAAATTCACCTGCTCTCCCGCACGGAAGAGCTTCATTTCAACAAATGCACCGCCATACTAGGCTCTACATGCAGGGGAATCAACAGCCTTTTTTACGGTAACGTTTGACGAATCAACTCAATCACAGCACAATAGCCCCATGAATTCGCTGACAAGAAATCTCGAGAAGGCCAACATAGTCGTATTCGGTGACGTAATGCTCGACCGCTATGTATGGGGTAACGCGACCCGAATCTCTCCGGAAGCGCCGGTTCCCGTGGTGCGTATCGAAAAAGAGAGCTGGACTGCCGGTGCAGCAGCAAATGTAGCACGCAACCTTCGTGCACTGGGTGCAGAGGTCACCCTCTTCGGCTGGACAGGCAGAGACCTGCACGGCGGACGCCTGCGTGACCTTCTTACCGGGGAGGGTATAGACGTTAGGCCCCCGCAGGACAACAGCCACACCACCATAGTCAAGACACGCGTAATGGCCGGCAATCAGCAGCTCTGCCGACTCGACGAAGAGGCCCCGCCACAGGAATACGCGGTAAGCGAACAGTTCTTAGACACTCACCTGAAACCGCTGTTGAAGAAAGCCGATGCGGTCATTCTTTCGGACTATGCCAAGGGCACAATAACCAATGCCACCATCGCCTGGGTTCGCAATATCTGCGGTTCTGGCTGCATTGTTGCCCTGGATCCCAAACCACGATCCGGTCTGGAGTTCAACGATCTGGATATCATCACTCCCAACCGTAGCGAAGCTCTGCAGCTTGCCGGCATGGAGCAGGAGTATGGAAAGCCATTCCCCGCCGAAGAGGTCTGCCGAAAGATATGGGAGGTATACTCCCCCCGCCACCTCATCGTTACACTGGGAGCCGACGGGATGCTTATCAGTGAAAAGGGAGAGATCGTAAAGCAGATACCAACCGTAGCACGGGCCGTTTTCGACGTCTCCGGTGCTGGCGATACGGTCATTGCAACCATCACCGCAGCGATGGCATCAGGCGCATCCCTGACAGACGCCACGCACCTTGCTAACGCAGCTGCGGGAGTTGTTGTGGGCAAACTCGGCACCGCAACCGCAACATCCGATGAAATCGAGGCCTTTATAACCGCAGAGGAAGAGCAGATCACAAAATGAAAAGAAGCGCCCTCTTTCTCGATCGTGACGGGACACTGATTGAAGATCCGGGTTACCTGAAAGATCCCGACAAGATCATCCTGCTGCCCGGAGTAGTTGAAGCCCTGGCCAGAATAATTCCCCACATGCAGCTCTTTCTCTTCACTAACCAGAGCGGCATTGGTCGCGGATACTATACGCACGCAGAGGCGGAAGCCTGCAACCGGCGCCTTATCGAAATGCTAAAGCTTCCGCCACCAGGCTTCAGCGGCATTATGATTGCACCTGAAGCGCCCGATCAGCCTACCGTCTACCGCAAACCATCACCACGTTATATAAGCGAAATGATTCAATGCCACAATCTCATCCCTGAGAAGTGCTGGATGGCTGGTGACAAACTGAGCGATGTAGAGGCCGGACTCTCTGCCGGCATTAACAGCGCCCTTATTGCCAACTCCTCTCCTGCCGATCTGCCGCAATCCGCCAGCGTATTCCGCGATCTGCCGGCACTGATCACACACCTGCTTCATGCAGAAAAATAATACATATACCGAAGAAAAGTAAATTTCTCGCATATCTGTCTCGACAAATAGAGACCCGCGGGAGTACCTTGACCACGATATAAGTGGTGATTAGGAACCGTGGTATATGTCAAAAACAGCGAACAGCATCGATAATATGCAAAACCTGAGATATGGTTTCTGCTTTGCCTGTGACCGTTTCATCGCCACATCTCCAAAATGCCCCTACTGCGGAGAGCGTGCCGTTCTGCCTAAATCGCTCTTATGGTTGCGTCGCAGCGCCTGGTGCATCGCCCTTTTCGGGTTACTGTTTCTGTGGATTGCAACACGCAACCATATTCCCGAAAGAGTTTTTGCAGCCGACGTCTCTTCAGAAATGAACTATGCCCGCATACAGATTAAAGGCTGCTTAGTTCGAACCCCCTACATACGAAAAGAGAACAACCGGGTGAGATACGTAAGCTTTCTTCTGAACGACAACACAGGAACTGTACGTGTTATCCTGCGTAACGATGTCGCCGAAAATGCCTATATCCCGCAGAAGGGCGAATTTGTAAAGGTGACCGGCACTGTTACATCACGGGCTGGCAGGGAGCACCGGCTCACACTCAGCAGTCCGGAAGGGCTGCAGCCACTAACCCCGGCGCACAAATGAATATAATACCCTATGCATTAGCAATCATCGCGGTAACAATCATCTCGCTACTCTGCTGCGTAATTCCCGGAGTGCACGTTTACAGCATATTCGCCATCATATACGCTGTAATGGTGGCCACCGGACTGACGAGCGACTTATTTCCGCCAACCCTGACAGTGGCAATGGCGGCCTCAATACTGACATCCGGAGCACTTATCAGCACCATCCCCTCTCTCCTTCTGGCGCCAGCCGACGACTCCGCCGCCGACCTCTCCGCCCTGGGCTCCGAAGCGCTGCGCTGCGGGAGAGCCCCCGATGCGATAATCGCCGCCATAAGCAGCGGAGCCATTGCCATACTTATCCTGATTGCCCCCGGAATATGGGTTATACAGCATATTACACCTGTAATTCTGGATGTAATATCGTCGAATCAGCACTGGATTCTGTGGTGCCTGGTGATCTACCTCTTATTCGGAAGGAGCAGCACGCGCAGCTTACATGAAGACAAGCCGACAAAGCGATTTCTGGCATGCTGGACACCCATTCTGACAGGGCATCTCACGCTGATTCTATCGGGATTGCTGGGAATTCTTCTGTTTCACCGTTTCCCGGCGCCATCGATGCAGACAGGCTTTTTGCTACTCCCCCTTTTCGCGGGGCTCTTCAGCGCACCTGCATCGATAATTGAATGCATACACAACAGGAAATTTCCGTCCCAGAGCTACAGCGGAAACTTCCCTAATAAGAGAGAGCTGGGACGAGGGGTGTTAAAGGGGCTGTTCGCAGGGTCAACTGCGTCGCTGTTCCCCGCTGTCAGCGGAGGAATCAGCAGAATTTTCAACACCGACTCGGCTGAACAGGGATGCCGCGGTACAGGCGTGATTTCGCAGGGATCTATGCGCTGTACATACTTCACAGGAGCCTTCCTGCTCTTCTGTATACCGGGCATGCAGATCGTAAGAGGCGGAGCAGCCGAATTGCTCTGCGGCACGGTTGCACCGGGCTCATGGCCGCTGCAGTATGCCGCCATCTCCGGCGCGGCAATCGGATGCGCCACCGCGCTGCTCTTCACCCCTTCATTAATCCATACCTCTCTCAATGCCATGGCGCGCATGGGGACGCGCGGCATACACGCCGCTTCACTGGCACTGCTCAGCCTGATCATCATCTCCCTCACAGGCCCGACAGGGATATTAATCTTCCTGGTAGCTACCGGCATAGGACTCCTGCCTCTGCTCTACGGTATCCCGAATACAAATCTGATCGCTGTAATGATAATTCCTATGGCATGTCGCGCCTCGGGAATCCAGCAGGCCGTCCTGAGCTTACTTCAATTGACCTAATGAGACCCCATTATTCAGAAACCATTGACATAAAGCTACTTTTGACTTGCACAGAATCGTATTCTATTGTCAAATGTGGATCTGTCTCACACCATATAGTTGGTGTATGAGGCCTGTGGCAAACCCCGAAAGCGCTGTCATTATTGCGGGCAACAGCTTATCACCGAAGAGCCTCAGGCGAGGAGTTTCACGAGACTGCTCGCACTAACTGACATTTTAATAGAGTATTTACATAATCAAGAATTGAGGAGATACCCCAAATGACAAAACGCGATCTTGTTATTCGCATCTCAAAAGAGACCGACGTAACGCAGGCTAAAGTTCACAAAATTATACAAAAAACGCTGGATTACATTACTGACGCCCTGAGCGAAGGTGACCATATCGAGTTCCGGGGATTCGGCGTATTCGAAATTGCAACGCGGAAATCAAGAATCGGGCGTAATCCGAACCGTCCGCAAGATGTCGTTCAGATCCCGGAACGCCGCGTAGTCAAGTTCCGTCCCGGAAAGCAGATGAAAGAGACCGTTCTCGCAACAACAGATAAATCTTAAGACTGTTGTACCGCCAGAATAAACACTCACCGATTGGCTTGTGTCCCTCTGAATGGTGACACGTAAATAAGCTCAACCACTTGGATAGACCGTCATGGAAGCAATCTCCTTCTCCCCGGTACGGGGTATGCGCGATTTTTACCCGGAAGATATGCGGCTGCGCGATCGCATCTTCGACTCCTGGAGTATCGCATCACGTAACTCAGGATTCGAGCATTACGACGCCTGCGTCGTTGAATCACTCTCTCTGCTGACACGCAAGGCGGGAGAAGAGATCGTAGATCAGATTTACGCTTTCGAAGATAAAAGCCAACGGCGCCTCGCCCTGCGACCCGAAATGACCCCATCTCTGGCACGCATGGTCGCATCACGCCAGGGCTCGCTCAACTTCCCTATCAAGTGGTTCACTATAGCCCAATGCTTCCGTTACGAACGTATGACACGCGGCAGGAAGCGGGAGCATTACCAGTGGAACATGGATATCGTCGGCACCGAAGAGGTGAGCGCCGAGGCAGAAATTCTGGCAACAGCAGTAAATGCCATGCGTCAAATGGGATTGCCCGACGATGCATACCGGATACACATCAGCAGCCGGGCGCTCCTGGGCGAGCTGCTGCAGCAGCTTAACATCGATGCATCACACCACGAAGCTGTGTTTCTGGCGCTCGACAAGCGGGGCAAACTGCCCGATGAAGAGATCATAAAGCTGCTGACCAATGAAGGCTTGTCGCAAGACACCATCACAACAACATTTGAACTGCTCAACATACAGAGCTTTGATGACGCAAAGAAGATAGCCGCTGACGACTCCCCCGCTATCGCACGGCTTGAGACCCTTTTCGCTCTGGCTAAGGCATACGGAATCGACGGGCAGCTGTTCTTTGACATATCGATCATTCGTGGACTGAGCTACTACACCGGAATAGTTTTCGAAGCATTCGATACACATTGCGGGCTGCGTGCAATATTCGGCGGCGGCCGCTACGACAACCTGCTTACACAGATTGGCGGAAAACCTGCCAGCGCTGTCGGCCTCGGGTTCGGTGACGTCGTGATCGCAGAGCTAATCCGTGAACTCGAAACAGACACCCCCGACAAACGACGCGACGGAGTGATAATCGGCTACATGCAGGCCGAGCAGCAGAACTGTGCAACAAAACTGACAGCACGGATGAGGGCAGAGGGCAACCAAGTCCTCCTGCAGCTTTCACCGCAGAAAGCAAAACGGTTTTTCTCCGATGCAAATCGCAAATGCATTTCCCACGCCGTATTTATAGGCCCCGACGACGTGGAACAGGGAACAGTTCAACTTAAAAATCTTGAAACCCGAGAGCAACAGAATCTCGCACTCTAAGGAAACCCTCATGACGCGTGAACTCATAAGCGAAGCGCTTAAAAGCACAAAACTCGACCGTTCCGTAACTGTAGCCGGCTGGATACGTACCCGCCGTGACTCAAAAGCCGGATTCTCGTTTATAGAACTGAACGACGGATCATGCTTCGGCAACATTCAAATCATCGCTGACAATACCCTTGAGAATTACGAAAGCGAGATCCTCAAGCTGTTTCCGGGTGCATCTATTTCCGTCACCGGGCAGTTGCTCGCATCTTCCGGGTCGGGGCAGGCCGTAGAGGTAAAGGCGGAGCGGATAAAGGTGTTCGGCTTCTGTGAACCGACCGACTACCCCCTGCAGAAATCACGTGTTTCCTTTGAGAGACTTCGTGAAATCGCTCATCTGCGCCCTCGCACAAACTCCTTCGGGTCAGTCGCGCGCCTTCGCAATGCTCTGGCATTTGCAACACACAAGTTCTTCCAGGAGCGCAGCTTCTACTACGTCCACACCCCGATTGTAACGGCCAACGACTGCGAAGGCGCTGGTGAAATGTTCCAGGTTACCACCCTCAACATGGATGGCATCGCCAAAGGCAGCAAGCCTGTGGACTACTCACAGGACTTCTTCGGACGTAAAGCCCATCTCACTGTCAGCGGACAGCTCAATGCCGAGACGCATGCCTGCGCCCTCGGCAACGTCTACACATTCGGCCCCACCTTCAGAGCGGAGAACTCCAACACCAGACGTCACCTGGCCGAGTTCTGGATGATCGAGCCGGAGATGGCATTTGCCGATCTGGCCGATGATGCCGACCTGGCTGAGGATCTCCTGCGCTATCTGATACGTTATGTCCTGAATAACTGCCAGGACGATCTCGATTTCTTTAACAAGCGAATCGACAAGGGACTAATGGATCGCCTGACACCACTGGCCGACGGCACTTTCACGCGCATAACCTACACCGAAGCGATTGACCTTCTCTGCAAGGCGCCGGTCTCATTTGAGTACGAACCAAGCTGGGGCATTGACCTGCAGACCGAGCACGAGCGCTACCTGACCGAGAAAGTCTTCAATGGACCGGTCACAGTTATAGACTATCCGCGTGAGATCAAAGCATTTTACATGCACCTCAATGATGATGAAAAAACTGTTGCCGCCATGGATGTTCTCCTGCCCGGCATTGGTGAAATCATTGGTGGCAGCCAGCGCGAAGCGAGAATAGAGGTACTCGAGTCCCGTATAAGCGACATGGGGCTCTCCCCTGAAGACTACAGCTGGTATCTGGATCTGAGGCGCTTCGGCTCAGTGCCGCACGCAGGGTTCGGTCTGGGATTCGAACGTATGATGCTCTTCTGTTCAGGAATGCAGAACATTCGGGACGTCATACCATTCCCGCGCAGCCCCAATAACGCAGAATTCTAACCCGATATAGGTGCCTTACCTATGCTTAAAAGCATTCGCCACTATTTCGTGCTGAGCTTTGTGACACTTCGTGAACTGACGTGTGAACCGGTTTGTGTCATACTGACAATTCTCTGCTCAACACTCATCGGCATAATCCCTCTTATGTTGATGCATAACTTCGGCGAATCGGGAAAACTGGCGCGTGACGGTGCGCTTGCATTCCAGCTACTCTTCGGTCTGGCAATCAGCGTCTCGGCTGCATCCAGTGCGATCAATCGCGACCTGACGCGCGGCACTGCCGCTTCACTTCTCAGCAAACCACTCCCGAGGAGCCTTTTCCTGCTGGCCAAGTTCACCGGTGTAGTAATGCTAATCGCAATCTTCAGCACTTCCGTAACTATATCGGCTCTGCTGGCCGAACGGATTAGTGAGCGAATGGTCTACAGCGAAACCTTTGTCGGCAGTGCAATCGACCATGGCACAGCCCTGAGAATGATGTTAGCAAACCTGTTGGCACTGATATGGGGGGGATGGCAGCACTGGCGTCACGGCCGTTTTGGGCCGGCCGTAATATTCAGCCAGCCAATCCTGCTGCTTGGTGCAGCATTACTGAGCGGATGCTTCTCACGTGTAGGGGAATGGCAGCCCTACAACTTGAATCTGGAGCTTCGGATCATCCCGGTAAGCCTGCTGGTTTTTATGGCACTGTTTACCCTTTCAGCAATCTCAACCTCACTTAGTACATGCATCAAAACAGGACCTACGCTGGCAATAAGCATCACTATTCTTTTCCTCGGACTGCTTCTGGACGCTTTTGTTCCGCGCCACGGAATACCAGCCCTGGCTCTACGTACCCTTGTGCCTAACTGGCAGCACTTCTGGCAATGCGACAGTCTTGATAACGGAGGCGCCCTGGCACCGCACCAGCTGAAGGATGCCGCGATATACGCCCTCACCTACTCCGCCGCGATATTAACTCTGGGCGTGACTATGATACGACAGCGAGACATAAGCTAATGATAACCGATACGCAAAAACAAGGCGCAGACGCTCCCCCTGCAGATGCCATCGCAACCGATGCTCTCACAAAGGTGTTCCGTGACTTCTGGGGACGACCACGCGTAACTGCCGTAGACGACCTCAGCCTGAATGTTCCTCAGGGTTCGATCTTCGGGCTTCTGGGCCCCAATGGAAGTGGCAAGAGCACAACCATTAAGATGCTGCTGGGTTTACTTTTCCCATCATCCGGCACGGCCACCATACTAGGCGAGAATTTCAGAAAGAAATCGGTTCGCGCACGCATCGGATATCTCCCGGAAACAAGCACCCTTCACCCATTCCTGACCTCGCGCGAAACACTTAATCTCTATGGCAACCTATTTGATCTCAATAAAACCGAACGCCGTGAACGATCGCAGCAGCTCCTTGAGATGGTAGGGCTCGACAAGGCCGCAGACCGGCCTATAGGAAGTTTTTCAAAGGGGATGCAGCGACGAGTCGGCCTCGCGCAGGCGCTGATAAACAATCCTGAACTCATAATCCTGGATGAACCTACATCCGGTCTTGATCCCCTGGGGCGCCGCCAGGTGAAAGACCTTATTATTATGCTGGGTCAGCAGGGGCGAACTATACTGCTATGTTCTCATCTCCTGGGAGAAGTTGAAGATGTCTGCAACCGAGTTGCCATACTTCATGGCGG
>CAZAKU010000170.1:0-4642 GCA_964485765.1 uncultured Lentisphaerales bacterium | reverse complement strand
TGTTGACGTAATCCGGTGACATTCGGGAACTTTACAAGGAGATCGTACTGCTTACCTCCCCGAAACTGGCCACGCGACAAAATAATGGTAAAGACCACCAGCAGCGCGATAACAGTCGCCACAAATGTCCCTACTACCATCTCAACCGTCAACTCACGGTTAACCCCATTACGTTTCATTTCAACCCCTTCTCCCACCCGCCACGACGGGTAATGAACTGTGCTTCCAAAAACTGCACCACCTGCGGCGCCTTTGAGCGTATAAACTCCTCAGGAGTAGCCGATTCAACAAGACCACCGCCGGACAGCATAGTCAGGCGGTCGCCAATCAACAATGCACTGTGCATATCATGAGTAACCACAACGCTGGTAATTCCTGTTTTCTTTCCCAACTCACAGATCAACTCATCGATGCGTCTGGCCGATACAGGGTCGAGGCCTGAGGTGGGCTCATCATAGAGAACTATCTCAGGCTTATGGACGATCGCACGCGCAAGACCTGCTCTCTTTTTCATTCCGCCGGAGATGTCGGCAGGGAGCTTCTCCCCATCGTCCTGAAGACCTACCATCTCCAGCACCTCCTGCACACGGGTCTTAATGTCGCGGCGGCGTAAATCAGTCTTCTCACGCAGAGGCAGCGCAACATTCTCGAAAACCGTCATCCATGCCAGCAAAGCGCCTCCCTGAAAGAGGAAACCAAAGCGTTCGCGTATACGCTCCAGATCGCGCCCCTCTGCCTCACTGATCACATCACCATCCACCAGTACCCGCCCACTGTCAGGCGTCATCAGCTTTACCATATGCTTGAGCGAAACGCTCTTGCCGGTGCCTGATGGGCCCAGAAGCACAAACGTCTCCCCACGGCGCACCTCGAAGCTGATATTATTCAGAACGGGACGCCCGGCAAGATTCTTTACAACTTTTTCAAAGCGGATCATTACACATAAAACATTTGAGTGATGAAATAACCTGCGACCAGAATCACAAGAAACGAAGAAACCACCGCACGCCGTGTTGCAAAGCCAACACCTACAGCGCCACCCGTTGCGGCAAAGCCCTGATGACAGGCAATCATAACAATAATCACCCCGTAAACACAGGATTTGAGCAACCCGACGTACAAATCGCGCAGTACAGCATATTCCAGAGCATAATCCCAATACCTGGCCCAAACCACATTGAGCTGAGTTACCCCCACCACGGCCCCTCCCGTAACGCCCATAATAGTCGTATAAAAACTCAGCAGAGGGATCATAATAAGTATTGCGAGCAATCGAGGCGTCATCAGGAACTCAATCGGGTCGATACTCATTATCTCCAGGGCGGCAATCTCCTCATTCACCGTCATCGTAGCGACCTGAGCCGCAATTGACGACCCGACACAGGCGGCCAGAATCAATCCGGTCATTAACGGAGCCATCTCTCTGAGCATTGTAACCATCACCCCGGCACCGATGTACATCTCCTGGTTCCAGCGTCGAAGCTCCAGGCCCGTCTGCAGTGCCAGAATCATCCCGATAAAAACCGCAACAGTCGTGATAACGCCCAGACTCTTGATCCCCATAATGTACATCTGGATAATGGTTTCTCTTCTGGCACGGCGCTTATATATCCTGCGCATCTCAAAGAATGCCAGCAGCAGCATAGTCACCGATCTTCCGACCTCACTGATCTGAAAAAGGATAAACCGCCCCAGGGAACCAAAAATATTATTGGCCGGTGGCGTATTAGTCGGTTCTTTTGTAAGGTTCAACAACATCAGCGGTTCCCTTCCTCACCCGGATCATCCCCAAACTTAATCAGCCACAACAGGCGCCAGCGCACGGATTCAGCGACCCTGCTCCTGCCCACAAGACCGCCCAGAAACGACCAGCGGTGCTCATCTTGCGGCTCATTGGCTCTATGATAGGCATATATCGGGAAAAGATGCGAGGAACGACTTACAGGAGATTTCCGTGTCCGGAACAATCCCCACAGAAGCTCATGTTCGGTAGTGTCGCCGACATGCTGTCGCTGATACAGCGTCCAGAATGGTGCAAAGTTGCGTTCAACCTGCTTCATACGACGCATAGGCCATAGGTTTGGCACCCTCAGCAGGGTGTCATCAGATGGGGAGCGCTCGTACGAGCCCAGGGGCCAGAGACAGGTATAGCGCGAGATTACCTCTCTATCACCTTCATCGTCGACCTCTTTTGACAAATCGCGTTCGTAAAACAGGAAAGGCAGAATTCTCAATCGCTTACGAATGAGATGAATACGGTCTTCGACCTCATACCCGCCCACCGGCCATAAAACAAATGTTTTTATGCGGTTGGGCCAATAGCGGCGCCCCCACAGTGGCCATAAATATGTCCTGCCGTACCCACCCCGGCGCTCATACTGTATAAACGGCCATATAAGACGATAACGGTACCCCCTGTCATTACTGGAAAACCTGCATAAAGGCGGAAGAATCATCCATGTCCGTTGATCATCAAGTTTCACCCTCCCGAAAAAAGGCCAGAAGATAAACCCGCCCCCCCGAGGGTGTTTGCCGCCATATATAACGGAATTCCAGAAGGGCCACATTATGAAGCGTTTAGTCCAGTCTTCACCATTGCGTGAAAACCCGTAAAACGGGAAGATCCTGAAGCGCTTGACCTCTTTTCCTTTAGCCCAGGTAACAAAGGGCCACAGAAAATAAGTACCTACAATATCATCTTTCCAGGCTTTTCCATAAATCGGGAAGAGAAAAAAATCAAAGCGATCGAGGGTGAGCAGGCCGCAAATACGCCCGGCAATAGGGAACAGGGCCCTGTAAGACTCTCCTTCGCGCGTCTTTCCGCTGAAGTAAAAGGGGAAGACCACCAATTTTTCAGGAGAATCCTCCTTCGCCACATCATTATCCTGTCCATAAGCAACCAGAACCCTCCAGGATCCCTGCCCACGCGTGACTCTAAAGGATGACAGAGGCCACAACACCTCGGTAAATTCATTGCGCTTGGCAGGCTCGGATACCTTTGCGAAGAAGGGCCTGAAAGCGCGGAATGTAGAGCCGTCAGCCCCCCTGCGCACCTCGTAAAAGGGGCCCAGGAAGCGAAACCGGGATTCACCCTGAAGTGTATTGTCCCAGCCAACAACGGGGCTGGCCATCACTCCGGCTTCGGGAGGCGCGTCACAATGCGCATACTCCACTGAAAGCCATGACATCCCTGCAAACGCAAAGAGCAATACAGCACGAAAAGACACTATTTATTCTCGCGATAATAGTCCTGAACAGAACGGTCGCAACCAAAGGTAGTAGCAATCAATGCGGCACGGATCCACATCCCGTTGCGCATCTGCCGCCAGTACATGGCACGCGGATCAGAATCAACATCGGTACTTATCTCCTGACGGCGTGGCAGCGGGTGCATCAGGACTCCGTGCGGCTCCAGCAGTTTCAATTCATCCAGACCGAAGGTGAATGCAGAAGTATCTATGCTGGCGCTCTCGCCGGCACTATCGTCCCACTCATCCTGTATACGTGTCATATATACCGCATCTGCTCCGGGTATCGCCTCCTGAAGATTATCTGTGAGGCTGAACTTCACCCCTTTGCTACGTAATATCTCCTGAATATCATCTGCCACCTGCAGTGGCCCGGGAGCTACAAATACCTGCTCCACATCGGCATAGTTTGTTAACAGGAGCGCCAATGAGCGCACTGTCCGGCCGCGTAGAAGGTCTCCCACAAAAACAATCCGTTTATTGTCGATTCCTCCGCGACGCTCAAAACTGCGTTGCAGTGTATACATATCAAGCAGTGCCTGGGTCGGGTGCTGGTCCTTGCCCGATCCTGCATTAATTATCGGGACCGGTCGTTCGCCATTCGTAAGGGCCCAGGCCATCTTCTCTGCCAGACCGCCTATTTGTGTCCGCATAATTATCACATCAAAGTATGAACTGAAGGTCCGAACGGAATCCTCCTGCGACTCACCCTTGAATTCGCTCGATATTGAAGTGTCTCTAACCTCCCCCAGCCGCAGGCCGAGGATCTGACAGGCCGAGACAAACGACAGAAAGGTACGTGTACTGGGCTGGGTAAAATAGAGCATGGCCCGCTTATGACAGAGCTGCTCCTGCAGAAACTGCATCCCGGAACGAGTCTTGGCTATGCTTCTAATAGAGGTTGCCAGTGAACCAAGCTCATCCAGCAGCGCCCGGTCGAATTGCTGTACGAACAACGAGTGAAATGGTCGGCCGCTGCTCTGGGCCAGATGCGGGATCTTTTCGGTCAGGGGTAACTCTTTAAACTGTTCCCACGGTACAGATATCATAACAACTCCTTCTCGCACAAACCGGACAATATCCGGTCAAACCTAACAAAATCAACCATGCAGGGCCGAAACAAACAGGGCCTTTATAGTATGCATACGATTTTCAGCTTCGTCAAACACCTTGGAAAATTGTGCTTCGAAAACATCATCGGTAACCTCGAGGGCGCCACTTTCACAGGTCACTTTTGTGTTACGGTCGTGGAATGCCGGCAAACAGTGAAGGAAGATGAACTCTCCATCAAGATTCCCCGTGGCCTTCACCAGATTCATATTAACCTGATACGGCTGAAGCAGAGCAACCCTTGCATCGCGCTGATCCTCCTCGCCCATAGAGACCCATACATC
>CAZAKU010000169.1:0-2946 GCA_964485765.1 uncultured Lentisphaerales bacterium | reverse complement strand
TGTTCTGATACGCGCCGACACCCAGGGCTCTGTAGAGGCAATTGAAGATTCTCTGAATGAGATTACGAGCGAAAAGGTTACACTCTCTATCATTAACAGCGGAACAGGTAATATTACCGTAACCGATATTCAGCGTGCCGCAGCAGGCGAGGCCCTGGTTGTAGGTTTCCACGTCAACACCGAGCCCGGTGTGCAGGCGGCCGCACGACATGACAGTGTTCGCGTACTGACCTACCGGATCATCTATGAACTGCTTGACCGCATTAAACAGGAGATGCTGAATCTCCTGCAGCCTGAATACGAAGAGATACTTCGCGGCCATGCAGAGGTACGACAGGTGTTCAGCTACGGTAAACGCGATCGCGTTGCAGGCTGCCTTGTAATCAAGGGAACCATCAACAACAAGTGCACCGTACGCGTCAAGCGCAACAAGCAGGTTGTACACGAGGGACCGATTGCCTCAATACGTCACTTCCAGGACGAAGTCAGCGATGTCCGCGAAGCACAGGAATGTGGTGTTCTTATAAAGGACTACAACGATGTGGAAGAGGGCGACGTTCTGGAATTCTTCGAACTGGAAGAGATGGAACGTACACTCTGATCCCGCCCGCCGGAACCCAACGTCACGACTGCGGCAACCGGCAACAACGGAGAGGCGATAACGATGAGTATCGACCGCATTAAGCGCGTAAATGAACTTCTGAAACGCGTCCTGACGCAGGGCATGTACGACCTTATCGGGTCGGATGAGCTCGACCATGCAGCCGTAACCATACGTACGGTAGAGGTAACCCGCGACCTGCATCAGGCCAAGGTGGGCGTATCCATATTGGGCCACGAAACCGATAGAAATAAGCTTCTCTCCGTGATGAAACGCCACCGTCGCGAAATGCAAAGCTATATTAACCGCGAAATGACTCTTCGCTTCACACCCCGGCTTAATTTTGTGCTCGATGACTCCGTAGAGAGAGGGGATCGGGTTCTCGATCTTCTGCACAAAATGGAAGTCGACGATCAGCCCGTGGCTGACCAGGAAGAGTCCCAATGACTACCGCTCAGCGCTACGGCGCGCCAAAACCGATCGAAATGCACCCGCACGACGGCCTTCTGCTTGTTGACAAACCTGCCGGCCCGACTTCACATGATTTAGTTGCCGACATACGCCGCCACTTCCGAATAAAAAAGGTGGGGCACGGCGGCACTCTCGATCCAGCAGCAACGGGGCTTCTGGTTATACTGCTCGGACGCGGAACCAAGCTCTCGCAACAGGTTATGGGATCCGATAAAGGTTACTCCGGCCAGATCCACCTCGGTGTAGCCACCAGCTCGCAGGATGCAGATGGTGAAACTATAAGCGAGGCCGACGCATCGTCTGTTACTGAAGCACAGCTTCAACAAGCCATGAACACCCTTAAGGGCGATATTTTCCAACTACCCCCTATGGTATCAGCTATAAAAATAAACGGAGTACCCCTTTACAAAATGGCTCGTAAGGGAAAAGAGGTAGAGAGGAAGGAGCGCCTCATACACATTTACGAATTTAAACTCGCAGAATTCGTGGCCCCCGTCGGAGATTTCTCCGTACGCTGTACGAAGGGAACATACGTTCGTACACTTTGCCACGATGTCGGACAGACCCTGGGCTGCGGTGCACACCTCTGCAACCTCCGACGTACCAGTTCCGGAAAACTAAACGTAAAAGATGCCTTTTCCCTCGACACCGTCCTGTCATGGTCGCCAGCCGAACTGGGGAAAAAGATTATCCCGTTTCAAAAGTTCATTAACACACGCTAGCCAATGAAGGTTGTAAACGAACTCCGACTGCCAAACCTGCCGCACACCCCGGTGATGCTTGCTGCAGGTTTCTTCGATGGAGTACATCGTGGACACCACACCATCCTCACAGCTGCTATAAAATCATCACGTGAACAGCACGGTCAGTCGTGGGTATTGAGCTTCGACCGGCACCCCATGTCGCTGCTGAACCCCGAACGCTGCCCTCCCCTGCTGACTACCTCGCGTGAACGGCTGCAGCTTTTTGAAAACCTTGGGCTGGATGGCTGCATCATGCTGGAATTCAACCAGCACTTCGCACAACTGCCGCCAACTGAATTTATAAGAGAACTCACCTCCGGCATACCCTCCCTGTCCCAAATCTATATCGGCCCAAACTGGCGTTTCGGACATCGTGCACAAGGCACACCCGAGTTGCTTAAAACATATGCGGCACGCCATGACTTCATCGTCAATATCGCGGCGCCGGTGGAAGATGATGCGGGTATAATATCAAGTACACGTATTCGTACAGCTATTCTGCACGGCAGTATCGACACAGCCAACCAGCTGCTCGGCAGGCATTACACCATACACGGCACCGTAATAAAGGGGCACCAGATAGGTCGTAAGCTCGGCTACCCCACGGCCAATATTTCAACATATAAAGAGGTGATACCCCCAAGTGGCATATATGCCGGCATCGTCTCAGCAGGCAAAACCCGCTGCAAGGCCGTTATTTACATTGGCTACCGCAAAACATTCCCCGATATTCCTACCCCGAAGAAACCCGCTATCGAAGCCCATCTACTCGACTTTTGCGGTGATTTGTACGATCAGAAACTACAATTAGAGTTTATTCAGCGCCTGAGAGGAGATATCGAATTTCCATCACCACAGGCGCTTCAGGATCAGATAGCGCAGGACGTCGTTGCAGCCCGAAACATACTTGAACAGCTGAAGTAATCTCACAGCAACGCAGTTATAAGCATTGCCTCATCAGGCAAAAGGCTGCAATCCGGCAAAAGGCTCGGTGCGGTGCCCCTTCACAAACTCGGAGGTAAGAATAAATTACTTCAAGTCGCAAGGTCCGGCACCATCACAGTGCTCAACACTGATCATATCCAGACCTCCCTCTATCACCGCGGCAATATCCTGATTCTTTGCAAAAAA
>CAZAKU010000168.1:0-9054 GCA_964485765.1 uncultured Lentisphaerales bacterium | reverse complement strand
TCCCACCATACCAGAGGGAGGAGCAGCTCAGACGCATCATGAGGGAGAGTCAGGCAAACTTTACGCATGAAGTAACCGCCGAAAATTATTTCAGCCTTTACTCCAAAATGCTGGACCGCCCTATATACGAGGGATTCGAGAACAAAGAAAATGACGTCATCTGAACTGCTCAGCGCCGACCCCTACCTCGAACCTTACAGAGAGGATCTATGCGCACGTACCCGTATGGCGGATGATCTCGAAGCTCGCCTCGCAGCGGACGGCAGCACCTCCCTGCGTAACTTTGCTTCGTCTCATAAACACTTTGGTCTCAAAAAAACAGCCACCGGATGGCTCTTCCGTGAGTTTGCCCCGGGAGCCACCGGTGTAGTACTTATTGGTGATTTCTGCGGGTGGGATGCCGCAGGCGGCTACCGCTGCAAGCGGGTTGATGATCAGGGAACCTGGGAAGCTGAACTCGGCTCATCCGCACTCTCAGATGGAGATCTATACCGACTGCACATCGAGTGGCAGGGCGGTCAGGGAGAGAGAATCCCATCATACGCACACTACGTAGTACAGGATCCCCACAGCCACATTTTCAATGCAAAGGTGGTTGATTCATCTGTTCCGTTTGGCTGGCAGCACCCATCCCCATCCGCCGCTGTGCCGTTACTTATATACGAGGCGCATATCGGAATGGCACAAAGCGAACCCCGTGTGGGAACATTCCTGGAATTCACAGAGATCCGCCTGCGGGAGATCGCAAAAGCGGGTTACAACAGCATTCAGCTCATGGCAATACTTGAGCATCCTTACTACGCATCCTTCGGCTACCATGTCTCAAGCTTCTTTGCTGTCTCTTCCCGCTTCGGTACACCGGAAGACTTCAAGAAGCTGGTCGACGAGGCACATGCGCTGAACCTTCGAGTAATCATAGACCTAGTTCACTCTCATTCGGTTAAGAATGAAGCCGAAGGTCTTTCGAAATTTGACGGCACCGACTATCTCTATTTTCATTCCGGCCCCAGAGGGGAACACGTTGCCTGGGATTCGCGCTGCTTCGACTACAGCAAAGATGAAGTGCTACGCTTCCTCCTCTCTAACTGCAGCTACTGGCTTGAGGAATACAACATCGACGGGTTCCGCTTCGACGGTGTAACCAGCATGCTCTACAGAGATCATGGCATCGGCACATCTTTCACAGATTACGGAGCATATTTCTCCGGGAATGTAGACCTCGATGCACTCACCTACCTTACCCTTGCAAACCGACTCATACATGAGATCAATCCGGAGGCAGTAACCATCGCCGAAGATGTGAGCGGCATGCCTGGACTCGGAGCGAAGGAGGGCCCCGGCGCTGTTGGCTTCGATTTCCGTATGGCTATGGGGATTCCCGATACATGGTTCAAGCTGATTAAAGATACCACCGATGAAGAGTGGAACCTGCACTGGCTGTGGCACGAACTGACCAACAGGAGAAACGAGGAGCAAACGATCAGCTACGTCGAGTCGCACGATCAGGCTCTCGTTGGAGGAAAGACTCTTATTTTTGAAATGCTCGACACCGAGATGTACCATAAGATGCATACCGAGGCCGAGAGTGACATTATCGACCGTGGAATTGCGCTCCATAAACTTGCACGCCTGACAACCGTTTTGTCAGCCAATGGCGGCTACCTCAATTTTATGGGCAACGAGTTTGGCCACCCGGAGTGGATAGATTTCCCGCGTGAAGGAAACAACTGGTCGTACCACCATGCCCGACGGCTGTGGCATTTGCGAAACGACAGGAACCTAAGGTATCACCACCTTGGCGATTTTGATGAAGCCCTGCTCAACTATGTAAACAGTACAAATATCTTCAGCAGCAGCGCCGCCTGCCTGCTTAGGATTGATGAAAAGAACAAGGTGCTGGCCTTCCTGCGCGGAGAAACCTGTGTTGTAATCAACTTCCATCCCACGCGATCCCTTGTTGACTACGCCCTAACCGTTCCACCGGGAAGCTACACCCTTCGGCTCGATACCGACGAAGCCCGCTTCGGGGGGCATGCCCGCCTGCAGCCGTCACAGGAGTGGAACCCCGTACGTAAACTTCATGGAGACGTTGAATACCATGAAATCTGCCTCTACCTTCCTGCCCGAACGGGGCTGTTGCTGCAGCGCCGGCGTCCGTCGGACCATACAGCCTGATATTGATTAGTTCACACTTTGAGAGTGAGCCGAAATGAAAAAAGAGATCTTAGGAATAACCATAGGTAGCGTAATAGCAATAACCATGGTACTAGGAGCATCCTGCATGAAGACAACAAACACCTATGAGTGAGATCGCGTAACTCCATTTGCCCTTGATGTAGCAGCTGTTCCGTGATTGACTAACAAGCAAGGAGACCCCCAGCATATGCGTCATTTACCATACCGAATCGTAATAACTGTAGCCCTTCTGCTCAGCATCGGTGTTACCGCCGCTGCACCGGCAAGAAAAGAGTCCCTGCCTGTACCTCCGATCGAAGAGATCGACCAAAGCACGCTGAACCTGGCCGCCAGAGCAGCCATCGCACAAGGTGTGGAATTCCTTAAATCAGTAGCGAAAAAGGATGAAGAGGGCTGGTTCATGCCCCCGATACGCACGAGAAAAATAATTGATTACGAAACAATAACACTGAACTACCGTAAGGTCCCGGCACCTACCTATGAGTACGAGTGGTATGAGGTATATGAAAGAGCACCCGGGAAAGATTCACAATCAGCAAAAACACTTCGTAAAGTTCGAAAGCGCAGAATAAAGGGAATTAAAGATCCCGAAGGAACTTTTAAGCTTATACGCGACAATGATGGCGACGTGACCCGACCGTATAGAAGGGCTACATACGGGGAAGGCGGGCCGGACTACTGGCCAACAGCATATATAGGCCATAACGCCCTTATCCTGTTTGCCATGCGCGAGGCAGGTATTCCGGCAGATGATGAGGTAGTTTCTCTCGCAGCCGAAAATCTTTCTGCCTTTCTAGAATCATACGGATTCCCAGACTCTACATGGGATCTCGCCTGGTCTGTCTGCGCATTTTCCCGCATTCCCGGCGATACGTACCAGGAATTGTGCAGCGGATTAGCATCGAAGCTGATAGATGGACAAATCCTTGATGGAGATGCACGCGGCATGTGGGGTCCGGCATCCGTCAATACCGACATGCTTTCCGCGTTTTTAACATATGAACAGGACTTCGCTGAGAAGTTGAAGAAAGCGAAACTTGAATACAATGAGAAGGACTCCAGCAACAGACGAAAAAGATTTAATGAAGCAGAGGAGAATCTCGAAAAGCTTCAGCGTGAACTCAGCAAAGGCTCACTACTGGGAGTTGCTTTTGATTATGTAGACCGCTCTTTCGTCGTAGATCCGCATTCAGCAGAACCATGCAGAATCGCAGGGCTGCCGCAATACATATACAACCAGACATCCTCAGACCTTGAGAGCACTGCGCTGGCACTATTCGCTCTGGCACGGGCCGCAGAAGCAGGGCTACTTCCCAAAGAGACTGCCCGCCCGGAAATAATGGACAAAAAAGATATGCCTATGGCGCAAAAAACATCTGCCGCTCTGGCCCGTACAGCGAATGCACTGGCCGCGGCACAGACAAAAACAGGCGAATGGAATGAAATGAACCAACATCAGCCTGTCCACAGTTTCGATGAAAGCTTTCCCCTGCCGGGCATACCGGTTGATGAATCATCCTTCCCGGAGCTCAAATCTCCCACTACATCCATCAGCACAATACAGGGGCGTACAGCCATGATGTCTGCCGGCGAAATGGTTGGCTTCCGAAAGCTTGCCACCCGGTTCGGCCGAAACTTTACAGGTGCAATCAGGGCAACACAGAAGGTTGCGGAGGAGTTAATTTCGGGTAACCTCGACATTGACAATGTAGGTGGCTACGCCCCCCCGTACGACTGTTACGCACTTCTAAAAGATATTCACCGCAGTCCGGGAATGACACCCGACATGCAGCGCAGCCTCTGGTCGCAGATGGCTTACCGCATACTGCTTGACCGTGACAAAGGCGGCACCTGGGGAGCAGGCCTCAGACGCCACAACAACCGTGCATTTGTTCCACCCAGCCTCGCTGCACGCATATCCGCAATGGCGCCCCCGCAGGATGATAAGCCCCACCCTATTAATCGCGCTATGGCGCATATTCCCGCACCACATCGAGGGACAAGAGAATCCAAAATTTTAGGAGGGGGAATTGATAAACGCATTCTGGCAACATCATACGCTATTATATTCCTCTCGGATGGAATCAGGCTGCCGGTTGCCGGGGAGTGCATCTGGAACAAAGAGGCTGGCCCATCGATGATTCTGGCTAATGCGGCACAAAACATGCAGAAGCAATCCGGAATTCCCCTGCGCTACCAACCAGTTAACCGCAGTCTCCCCCGGGAAGCAATCCTGCCTCTACCAATGATGCTGATTCGTGGATCCGGCTCTTTTGACGTTGACCCGGAGGCACTAAAGTCTATCGGGGAATATCTCAATGGGGATGGCCTCATTCTGGTCGAGACTACGGCAACTAAAACGGGTAAGCAGTTCATCGGCTCAATTCACAGCAAACTCGGGAACATAATAGAAGATTCAACAGCGAAACGTATCGATAATACAAACAAGTCTCTAAGCACACTGAAAACAGAAATCAGTCTGCTGGCTATACTGCGCGAAGATGAATCTCCCGCCGTAATCTTCCTGCCTGTAAACAGCTCCAGAGAAAAGATGACCGGCACTCTGAGCCAAAGGGAGGCCGCCGAGGTCGTTCAGAACTTTCTGATGCGCAGAGTAGACGCATCCCTGCTTCAGGAGAGCTACCCTACAAATATCGGGGAGTTCAGCAGTTCAACCAATGCCTTTGATGCTGCAATGCAATCGCTGCAGAAGAGCTCTACTGTGGTGCAGCCTGCTGCAGGAATTCCTCCCGCCAGCGACAAGACGGAAGGGAAAACTCCCGGCGCAGCGCCGAAAGTTCCCAAAAAAGTTGATACGCCTAAAGCAGATGAAGTCTGGTAGCTCCTACGCGTATGTATCAACCAGGCTACGCACTATCAGCTTTTTGCGCAGATCCGACACGGAGAGATCAACAATCTTAATAACAACTCCCAAACATAATTAATTAAACAAACAGATTCACTTACCGCAGATTTCCGCCACTGCTTCGGCAGCGGTGTGCGCACGACGAGTAATCTCACCCCAATCACCAGATCGGATGAGATCCCGTGGTGCGATCCACGACCCCCCTACACCCGCAACTATCGGGCTTTCCAGATAACCTCTAAAATTACCCTCATTAATGCCACCCAATGGCACAAATGAGATCCCCATATGCAGATATGGCGCTGCCATACTCTTAAGATAAGCCAGTCCGCCGCTAGGTTCGGCAGGGAAAAACTTCAAGATCCGACAGCCAAACTCCAGCGCGGCTTCGATATCAGAAGGGGTAGCAACACCTGGGGCAAAGGGAAAATTCTGAGTAGCGGCTTCCTCAAGTACGTTGCGATTCACCCCCGGAGCTACACCGAAAGCGGCACCGGCTGATTTTGCATCGCGCAGCTGCTCCCGGGTGAGAACAGTCCCGACTCCCGCCGTCATTTCAGGGACCTTCTCCCGTACAGCGCGCAGTGCATCCAGCGCAACAGGAGTTCGAAGAGTCAACTCCATTGAAGTGACTCCACCCTTTACCAGAGCTTCGGCTAACGGCACCGCGTCCGACAACTCATCTACCACCAATACAGCAATAACCGGATTCCGCAACATTAACTGCGAGAAGGCATCCATACTAAACTCTCCGTGCATATGATTTAATACACCAAATCAGATGACGGGAAAATAGCACACCCCCCTTCGGCCAACCAGTTTAAAGATCAGGCAGGTGCAGCGAAAAGGTTGACCCCCGGCCAATCGAACTTTCCACCGAGACAGATCCGTGATGTGCCAGCGCTATATGCTTCACAATAGCAAGCCCCAAACCCGTACCGCCAAGGGCGCGACTGCGGGCACGATCCACACGGTAAAATCTTTCAAAGATTCGAGGGAGATGCACCTGTTCAATACCGGGCCCCTGATCCGTCACCTCAATTACAACAGCGTCACCTTCATAGCGTGCTGACAAGTGAACGCCTGTACCTTCTCCACTGTACTTAATGGCATTATCCACCAGGTTTCCAACGGCCTGCTCAAACAGTGTATCGTTGATAGGCGCACAAAGGTCATCGGGACACGTGAGCGTCACCTGAATATCCTTTGCCCGGGAGGCATCCTCACACGTATGCACCACGCGCCGCAGAATACCCGAAAGCGGAACCGACTCGCACTGTATCTGGTCGCATAAAACATCGAATTCAATCCGTGAAAGACTCAGCAGATCTATCACAATTGCCTCAAGACGACGAACATGCCGTAACATCATAGCGGTAAAGCGGGCTGCATCTTCAGGGTCTGGCACGCTCTCACCGCACAATGTTTCAATGCACCCTTTAAGAGTCGTGATCGGAGTTTTAAGTTCATGCGAAACATTTGCCACAAAATCGCTCCGGACCTTTTCGAAGCTCTTCAGGCGCGTAATATCATTCACAACAACTAATCCGCCAATCTGCTGACCCGTAGGCCCCGTCAAAGGCGTTCCATGCAGCTGAACATGACGCTCATCCACCCCCCGCAAAACTATCTCCGCTTCCGACGTCTTCTCATTTGTCAGTGTTGCCGCCACAAACTCCTGCAGCTCATGATGCCGCACCGTCTCCTGAACGCTGCGTCCCTTTGCCGCCTCCGGAGTCACCTCAAGCAGGAGAGCAGCCGCATCGTTTAGATACAGAATACAGCCATCTGAATCGATAGCCAGAACCCCCTCCACCATACAGCTCAGTACTGCACTCAGTTCTATCTGCTGGCGAGTAATCGTCTCCATACGGTCGCTTAGCTGTACAGCCGTTTGGTTCAATGTCCGTCCAAGATCTCCAATTTCATCATGGCTCGACACATTCACGCGGGCAGCCAAATCGCCATCCGCCAACCGGCCGGCCACTCGACGCATCTCCTCGAGAGGTCTGGTAATCCTCCGGGATAGGTATAACGCGATTACTGCAAAAAGAAGAACGGCTAATCCCCCACCTTTCAACACCTGTAGGGAGATCATCTTCTGTGCCTCCCGAATCTCCGAAAGCGGTTGCGACGCGCGTACCACAGCAACAATTTCACCGCTCCGCCACACAGGTATCGCAACGTATGTCAGCCAGCACTTACGGGTATCACTATATCGTGTTGAGGTGCCTCTGTCTCCCATCAGGGAGGCAGCCACTTCCGGTCGGCCGGCATGATTATCCATCCGTGCGGGATCATCGTCCGAATCGGACAGAACAACACCACCGGGAAGAATGACAGTTATCCTTGCACCTGTTATCTTTGCGATCTCGCGGCAGCAATCACCTCCGTTATCAGCATTGTGGTCCAGGAGAAACGGGGAGATCTCTTTTTCGGCAATCTCGGCATAAACAACCAGCTCTTCGGCAACCTGCTTTTCATGGTACTCACGCAGCGTACGCACAGCATTCCAGATAACCAGTGCAAGCGCAGCCACGGTCGCAAAGAGAAAATAGATATAGATTCTCCAAAGAAGCCGATTTTTCTTCATGGCGTCTCCCTGAAGCGATACCCCACGCCACGAACGGTCTGTATGTAGTCAGAGCATTCACCGAGTTTCTTGCGGAGCCCGACAATCTGCACATCTACCGCACGATCCGTTACCGCGTAATCGTCACCATGGACAGCATCAATGATCTGCTGACGTGTCATCACCCACCCCGGTCGCCCGGCAAGATATTTCAGCAACGAAAACTCCGTAAAGGTCAACTCAACCCGCTTATCTTTAACAAAGATCTCCCGACGGCGCGAATCGATACGGAGATCATGGATGGAAAGTATCGCCGGGGAGCTCTCCGGCGGTGCCTGTTTACGACGCAGTACGGCACGAACACGCGAAACAAGCACACGGATACTGAACGGCTTCGCTATATAATCATCGGCTCCCAGCTCAAGACCCGTGACAATATCGCTCTCCTCCCCCTTAGCGGTAACCATCACCACCGGTATCCCGGCCGTTGTCACATCCCCCTTTAACCTTCGGCAAATATCAAGACCGTTCATCCCAGGCAGCATCAGGTCTAAAAGGACCAGATCAGGCAGCACGTCAAGGATAGCTTTCAACGCGTCTTTCCCGTTATCCGCAATGGTAACAGTGTGCCCTTCCCGAACGAGATGGTAGCGCAGAAGTTCAGCGATATCCTCCTCATCTTCAACAATAAATATATGCTTTTCTGACACCACTCACACTCCTTGGCATGACATAATGCCCGCCATGTGAAAAGCGTAGCGAAAACTCACAGAATATCAAAGCGTTTCACTGTTAGAAATTGGTTAGCGGGTTGTTGCGCGGCCCGGAGAGATACGCGCGTTACGGAGCCTGCACCGCCCTGCGAAAAATCGGACCGAAGAGCACAGGTGCAGTTGAGCCACTCATCAATCTTCTACAAACAGCTCATGTCCCTCCTGAAGCAATATGGAGCCGCTGCCCAAACGCTGATACCGGCTATGGAAGCGTACATACTCTTCCTCGAGGAAGAGCACCCGCATACAGATATGGGGCGCCCCGGACCAGAAAAATTCTACCGGAGACAGATCCCATGGATCCGCGATGCGATCGCCTCAATCAAGGCATCAAAAGAGAAGCCCGAGTTGATCAGTATCCGCGAATATCTCGAAGTGAATTGAAGCCGGGCCGGCGGGCCGACTTCAAACAGACGCCTGTAAGGCCCCTTGGATAAGAGCGAATACTGTCATAGACTCGCCCGGCGAGCTACAACTCCGCCTGTCCGGGATCGATGTGCTCCTCTTTCTCCTGCTTCTTTTGCGGGTACATAACTTTTCTGCTCTCAAGAGTTTTACCTTCAAAAACAGGGATGTATTCGCGATGGGCCTCCATCAGTTCACAGGTCATGGCCCGGATCTGATCAAGGGTACAGGACATAGCACAG
>CAZAKU010000167.1:0-5659 GCA_964485765.1 uncultured Lentisphaerales bacterium | reverse complement strand
ATTAAGAGCGGTGACCGGTTGAGCTCTATTGCCAAGAATTTCGGCACAACACTTGAGCTTGCACAGTTGAGTAACGAGATCCGGGACCCGAATATGATTCGGAAGGGCGACAACCTGCGTTTGCTTAACAAGGTGAAGTTTGCCCTGGTTGTTAGGAAAGCAGAGAATGATATGGCCCTCAGAATGAATGGAGATTTTGTTAAGCGTTACTCTGTAGGCACTGGTCGTTATGGTAAGACTCCTGTAGGAACCTTCACGATTGTAGACAGAATAAGGGAGCCTGTCTGGTGGCGCCCTGATGGACGGGAAGTCCCATTCGGCGATAAAGAGAATATTCTCGGCACACGCTGGCTGAAGCTGAAGGCCAGCGGAGAGACAACAGCCAGCGAAGGATACGGGATTCACGGCACATGGGACAATTCTTCTATAGGAAAGCAGAGTAGTGCCGGGTGCATTCGTATGCGTAATATAGATGTCGAAGAATTGTTTTTAATTGTGCCTGTCGGGACCACCGTTGAGATTATTGAATAGGCTCAATGTCTTGCATTTTCGGGGCTAATCTGGTTGACTCGGTGGCTCGATCAGCTGATATGCCGAACTGTTGTTTTTGTCTGTTACCTCCGCCTTGGCGGGTTTGTTTGATATTATGATGAGGATTTTTAGATGAGTGATATACACCCTTTCAGAACACATACATGTGATGAACTGCGCCCTGAGGATGTAGGCAGTAAGGTACGCCTTTCGGGATGGCTGTATGGCAAGCGCGATTTCGGCAGTCTTTTATTCCTTGATATCAGGGATCACTATGGCAGAACTCAGGTTATTGTTCAGCATGAGAAGGGCTTCTTTGACTGCTGCACTCACATGATGCTGCAGAGTGTCCTCACTGTTACAGGAGTTGTGCAGCTGCGCGAGTCTGTTAACCCTGATCTGGCAACAGGAGAGGTGGAGATTGTTGCTACTGATGTTAAGGTGGAATCTGTCTCGGAGGCGGTCCCGTTACACCTTGTAGGTGACGAGGAGGATAGTGAAGAACTCCGCCTGCGTTATCGCTATCTCGATCTGCGACGCGAAAAATTACAGCATAACATCTGCCTGCGGTCGGATATTATCGCCCATTTGCGCAGTAAGATGCAGGAGCACGGATTCCGTGAATTCCAGACTCCAATTCTCACGAGCAGTTCTCCGGAAGGTGCGCGAGATTATCTGGTTCCAAGTCGTGTCCATCCCGGTTCCTTCTATGCATTACCGCAGGCTCCGCAGATGTTCAAGCAGCTGCTGATGGTAGCCGGATTCGACCGCTATTTCCAGATTGCACCATGTTTCCGCGATGAAGATGCCCGGGCTGATCGCTCACCTGGTGAGTTTTATCAGCTTGATATGGAGATGAGCTTTGCGACTCAGGATGAGATCTTCGCCGTGGTTGAGGATGTTCTGCACAGCCTGTTTACCAGTTTCAGCGACGCTAAGGTAGATGATATCCCCTTCAAACGAATTCCGTATGCCGAAGCTATGCTTAAGTATGGCAGTGACAAACCGGATTTACGCAACCCCCTTGAGATTGTTGAGATAAGTGGCATTTTTCGTGAAAGTGGCTTTAATGCATTCAGGAATGCGGTTGCTTCCGGGAGTGTTGTTCGCGCGATTGTTGTCAGAGGTGTAGGCGAAAAATCGAGACGGTTCTTCGATGATATGGAAGCCCATGCCAAGTCGCATGGTGCACGCGGACTGGCATACCTGGTGTGGACAGCGGAGAAGGTAAAGGGGCCGATAGCAAAATTCCTTGGTAGCGAATTGCAGCAGTTGAAGTCTCTTTTTGAGATCAACGAAGGTGATGGAGTTTTTCTTATTTGCGATGAGGCCCACTCCGCTTCCCGCATTATGGGTGAAGTGCGTAAGCGCCTTGGGCAGGAGCTCGACCTTATTGAGAAAGATGCATTCAGGTTCTGTTGGATTGTTGACTTCCCCATGTATGAGCTCGATGATCTGACCGGTGAGGTGATCTTCTCGCACAATCCATTCTCTATGCCGCAGGGAGGTCTGGATGCGCTGAATACCAGCAAGCCTACCTCAATACTTGCATACCAATACGACTCCGTTTGTAATGGTGTCGAACTGAGTAGCGGCGCTATACGTAATCACAGACGTGATATTATGGTTAAAGCCTTCGATATCGCCGGTTATGGCGAGGAGGAGATCGAAGCTCAGTTCCCCTCCCTGTTTAATGCATTCCGGTATGGCGCCCCTCCGCATGGCGGAATAGCACCTGGAGTTGACCGTATTGTCATGCTGTTGGCTGGAGAGGAGAATATCAGAGAGGTGATTGCCTTCCCCATGAATCAGAAAGCTCAGGATTTAATGATGGGTGCACCTGCTTCTGTAGGAGAGGATCAGCTTAAGGAACTATGCCTGCAGCTCAACCTCCCTGAAGCACAGTCTTGATCCATGCGTGACGCACTGCATTATGGTGCCTGATTATATGCGTAAATGCAGAGAATATCTTTTGTGCAGGATGGCCCTGTGCCTTTTTCTGATGGTTCCGTTGCTGTTGTCTGCCGGGGAGAAAACCCCGCAGACATTGCACCGCGCATCACCGCAAATAAAGGGGTTTGATCCTGTTGTTGCAAGCGATGTTGCTTCATCACGTGCTATATCTCTGATATATGAGGGGCTGCTGAGCTATGACTACCACAGTCGCCCATATAGACTTACCCCCCTGCTGGCTGAGTCTATGCCGGAAATTTCGAACGATGGCCTTACATATCGGTTTCATCTCAAGAAGAATGTTCTTTTTGCCGACTCGCCCTGTTTCCCCGGAGGCAGGGGACGTGTAGTTACCTCGCGTGACGTTATCTTTTCAGTGAAGCGTATGGCGGACGCGAGAAACGCATCCTCGGGATGGTGGTTGCTGCGTGGCCTCGTCGTGGGGCTGGATGAGTTCAGAGAGCAGACTGTAGCCGATAAGGCGATGTCGTATGATGTCGACGTTAAGGGGCTGAGGGCCGTTGATGATACAACCCTTGATGTAGAATTGACTCATTCATCTCCCCGTTTCTTATGGGCGTTGGCGATGAGCTACACTGCGGTGGTTGCCCGGGAAGCTGTTGAATATTACGGCCAAAACTTTTCGTCGAACCCTGTGGGGACGGGGCCGTATATGCTGAAAAAATGGCACCGCCAATACAGCCTGGAGTTTGAGCGCAACCGCAACTGGCAGCGGCGTGTTCTCGTTGGCCCTAGCTCTGAGATTCCCGTTGCAACTTATGAGTCGATTCGATTCCTGGTAATTGATGACCCCTCAACCCAATGGTTGGCATTTCTGCAGGGACAGCTCGATTATGTAGGGGAGATTTCCCGCGACAATTGGGACGTTGTGGTTACAGAAGATGGTAAACTTTCACCGGAGTTGGTTGAGCGTGGCATAAATATGCAGAGCAGCCCGGCTTTAACTACCAGCTATGTCGCGTTCAACATGGACGATCCTGTAGTGGGCACTAATGCATTCCTCAGGCAGGCAATGAATTGCGCGTTTAATGGTGCCGAATGGGCCAAATTTCATAACTACCGGCATTTCCCGGCAACGGGTCCGATACCTCCCGGCATCGCCGGTAGGCTCGAAGATTCTTTTGCATACGGTTTTGATATTGAGAAGGCTCGCAGCCTAATGAGATCTGCAGGATATCCAGGAGGAATTGATCCTGCAACGAATAGACGTCTTACCCTTACCCTCGATATTGGTCGTGCAGATCAGCAGACCAGAGAGAGTACAGAGCTCCTTATTGCAATGATGGATAGCATAGGCATTGTTCTGCGTCCTGAGTATTATAACTGGACCGCCTTTTTGCGCCGCATCAGGCAGCGTCAGTCCCAGATGTTCCGCATAGCGTGGGTTGCAGATTACCCTGATGCAGAGAATTTCCTGCAGCTGTTTTACGGGCCTAACGACTCTCCCGGACCTAATCGTGCAAACTATTCGAATGATGAATTCAATCGCAAGTATGATGAGGCCATGGGTACGACAGATCCGGAACGACGGTTAATCCTGTACCGGGATATGCAGTATATTGTGCGCGAGGATGCGCCATGGCTCTTTCTTTCTCATCAGGTAGAGTACTGCCTGTCGCATCCCTGGATTGAGAATTACAAACTGCATGATTTTCCATACGGGATGGAGAAGTTTTATCGAAGGGGAGGGGCTCGCTGATGTTGCGAAAACATCCCCTGTTGCGATATGCACTGCGCCGTATTCTTCATCTGATCCCTACTCTGGGCGGTGTTGTTCTTCTCACCTTTATTCTGTTTAATGTTGTATCAGGAAGTCCTGCGGAGGATGCACAGGGGCAAAACGCCACGGCGGAGCAGCTTGATGCATACGATGCAGTACACAATCTGGATAAACCACTCATAGCCGGACGCTGGGTTTCGCTGCGTCTTATGAGTGATTGGGCGCATGAGAGCTCTTTGACGAGCTGGCATAATGTTGAGGGTGCCGCCTATTCAGAGAGCAATGGCGGGGAGATAGTTCTTGCAGGCGGTGCAGAGTATCTATTTCCGCTTGAATACGCTTTAAGGCCGGCAGATTACGGGTGGTGGATAACTGCTGATATAACAGGCGAAGGCTGCTCTCTGCTTGCCCGCAGGAGGGGGGAGAGCGCTCCCTCAATTACCCGGGAACTTGCTGCCGGGGATGTGCAGTCAATCCAATTCGATCTGCATGTACCGGAGGGGGAGTCTTTTGAAAGCGTATCGATTTATGTTCCGCAGGGATCTGTCTGCCGTATCCAGAGCATTGAATTCCGGCGTAAGGCAGATGGTTGGTTCGAATCTCAGCTGGTTTCGTATGTTGTGGGGATCTTCAAGGGGGATCTTGGCGAATCTCTAATGTATGGGCAGCCCGTCTCACAGGTTATATCAGAGAAGATGTGGGTATCACTTTCTCTCACTGTGCCTATCCTGCTTTGCGGTACGCTGATCTCTGTTATGCTGGGGGTGGTTTGTGCCGCCTGGCGCTCTCGCTGGCCTGATCGTGTTCTGCTGGTCAGCTCAACAGCGTTAATGAGCATTAATTATGTTATCTGGGTTATTGCGGGGCAGTATTTTCTGGCATTCAAGGCAAAGTTATTTCCCTTATGGGGCTATGAGGGACTGTCATATCTGATCCTGCCGGTGATGATTGGGGTTGTAAGCGGCCTCGGGCGCGATGTCAGGTTTTGCAGGGCTGTGATACTCGATGAAGTAGGTAAGCCTTATGTGCGCACTGCCATTGCGAAGGGCATAGGCCGGGGCAGGGTCCTTTTTGTGCATGTCCTGCGTAACAGTCTTATTCCGATTGTAACCAATGTCAGTATGAGCATTCCTTTTCTGTTTGTCGGCAGCATTCTCCTGGAATCATTCTATGGAATTCCCGGGCTGGGAGGGGTGAGTCTCCACGCTATTCAGTCCGGTGACGCTAATATGGTGCGTGCAGTTGTTCTTTTGGGAAGCATTCTTTACCAGCTCTCTAATCTGGTTGCGGACCTGCTGTATGTCTCCCTCGATCCGCGCGTGCGTTTGGGATAATGAAGATGAGCGATAAGACAGATAACGTAAATGAAACAGTATGGCGTCAGTTCTTCGGCAAACGTCGGACATTGGCCTGCCTGATTGTAATTGCGTTGTA
>CAZAKU010000166.1:0-6902 GCA_964485765.1 uncultured Lentisphaerales bacterium | reverse complement strand
GGGTTGAGGGTTGAATACCTGCACTCCGATATCGGGTCAATCGAGCGGGTGGAGATCCTACGCTGTCTGCGCAAGGGTGAATTCGATTGCCTGGTGGGGATCAACCTGCTTCGTGAGGGGTTGGACCTGCCGGAGGTCGCTCTGGTGGCGGTGCTGGATGCCGACAAGGAGGGTTTCCTTCGCTCCGATACCTCCCTGATTCAGACAGCAGGGCGTACCGCCCGGCATGTTGAGGGGCGCGTCATCCTTTATGCAGACAGAGTAACCAATTCGATGCGCCGGATGATCGATATTACGGCAGAGCGCCGCAAGGCACAGATGGCGTACAACCAGAAGCATGGGATTACGCCACGCAGCATTGTCCGTAAGATCGACGAGGGGCTGGCTGTTGCGGAGGCTGCCCAAGAGCTGGAAGCCGCTGTTGTGGCCAGTGGCGGTGAAGATTTTGATGTGCACACTGCAATACAGCAGCTGGAGCAGGAAATGTTGTCGGCAGCAGAGGCTTTAGAGTTTGAGCGAGCAGCCGTATTGAGAGATGAAATTCAGGAGCTGCGGGAGCAGACAAAGGGTTAATATGGGAAATATGACGATTGTTGAACAGGTAATGATGTATGCGTCGCTTATTATTGCGGTAGTCCTGCATGAAATCTCGCACGGTCTGGCGGCACTGTATATGGGGGATGACACGGCCAAGAGAGCCGGGCGCCTGAGTTTGAACCCGATCAAACATGTAGACCCCATCGGGACGATTGTACTGCCGGCGATATTGGCCATTTCAGGTTCAGGGATGATGTTCGGATGGGCTAAGCCTGTTCCGATAAATTTGTCTAAGATGCGTGATGTACGAAAGGGCTTATGGCTGACCGCTGCTGCCGGACCTCTGATGAATCTGGCCTTGGCGGTTATCTCATTTCTTTTGTTTGTTGCCGTTGTATGGGCTTCTTATCCCGGTTTTACTGGTTCCGGAGTCGTTAAGGCTATCCTGTTTTTCCTGCAGATGTTTATCAGCATAAATATTGTCTTAATGCTGTTTAACCTGATACCTATACCTCCGCTGGACGGGTCGAAGGTGCTTGCAGCCTTTCTTCCTTATGAAACAGCGAACTCCTACCTTAGCCTTCAGCGCTTCGGCTTTATCGCAGTGATTGTGATGATGCATTTCGGCCTGTTCGACTACGTTATATCTCCGGCAATTAATGGTGTATTTGAATTACTGGATTGGGCGGTAGTGCACGCTGTCACTTGATGCAGTGTGCATTTTAGGGAGATCGCCGTTACCTCGGCAAGGCTGGCGAGGGAGAAGAAGGTTCCTCTTCTCAGGGGAACCTTTTTGAATGAGTCTTATTTATGCAACCCGTTCAACGACGATTGCCGGATCAATATTCTCACGTAACATACGTTCAATTCCCTGCTTAATGGTCGCTGATGCATGGGGGCATCCATCGCAGGCACCTTTGAGGCGCAACTTAACAGTTTTCTCTTCGAGCGCCACAAATTCAAGATCCCCTCCATCTGCCTGAAGCATTCCACGGAGTTTTTCGAGCTCGGTCTTAACCAGTTCTTCCATCATCCTCTCCTGTTTCTGGATACACTATTACACAAACATTGCTTTAATCGGCAGGAATGTTGCAGAATTGTGTGGAGAATAGCAAGATGAAAGTTAGCGCGGAAGCATCCATATTAATACAAGGTAAATGCTCGAATTGCTTTGGGAAAAGTGCGTTGAGCAGAGATATGTGCGTTGCTTTGCCGGGCATCTCTGACTATAGTTCGGGCTCATGAACAGTTTAGGCAAAGCAGTGGGCCGGGATGGCAAGGTTGTATTGGGGCATGACTGGCTGACCGGGATGCGCGGTGGCGAGCGTGTTTTGGAGGTGCTGTGTGACAGCTTTCCTGATGCGCCCTTAATGACTCTCATACATAAGCGTGATGCGATAAGTGACTGTATTAACCGTCATCCTGTGAATAATTCATGGATGCAGCGTATACCGGGGATATCTCGCCATTATCGCAACTGGCTGCCTCTGCTTCCGCTTGCCTCCGGCTCCGTGCATTGTCCTCCGGGCGAGCTTCTGATTACCTGCAGTCACTGTGTGGCAAAGAGCTTTCGCAAAGCAGAGGGGATGCGCCACCTCTGCTACTGCTTTACACCTATGCGTTATGCCTGGACTTTTTTTGACGAGTACTTTGGTGGAAACCCGGTTAAGGCCGCACTTGTTCGTCCGCTACTGGCCTGGTTGCGCCGTTGGGACAGGCGTACGAGCGTCGGGGTTGATCGCTTTGTTGCGATAAGCAGCCATGTGCAGAAACGCATTGAACGCTTTTACGGGCGCCAGAGTGACATTGTGTACCCCCCGGTGGACACTGCTCGCTGTACCCCCGGGAAAGGTTCTGCCGCAGGCGATTTCGACCTTGTAGTCTCGGCTCTGGTTCCATACAAGAAGGTTGATCTGGCCGTTGCGGCCTATACGGCTTCGGGGAGGGCTCTCAGGGTTGTCGGGGTTGGCAGCGGCGAAGAGCGGCTTAAGGCGATAGCAGGCCCCAATGTGGAGTTTCTGGGATGGCAGAGCGACGAGGCGATTCTGGAGCTGTATCGTCAGTGCGGGATGCTTATCTTCCCCGGCGAGGAGGATTTCGGCATTGTTCCGCTGGAGGCGCAGTCGTGCGGACGACCGGTTGTTGCATTTGGCAGGGGAGGAGCCCTTGAGACCGTAATAGATGGAGTGAGCGGGGTTTTCTTTTCTGAACAGAATGTTGATAGTTTGAATGAAGCGGTATCGCGGGCAAAAGCGGTAAAATGGGACCCTTATTCCATTCGGGAGCATGCCGAAAGATTCGGAGTGGATTCTTTTATTGAAGGTTTGGCAAAATCTGTTCGCGCAACGCTTGACATGAAATAGGAAAGCAGGTAGTTTATTCCGTCTTGTTCTTTCCCGATCAAGGACTTGACATGGTCAGGGGTGTAGAGTACCTTCATGCCCTTTGTTTTTGCGAAATAGCGTGGAGAGAGTGGAAACACCGCTCTTGTGAAGAGGATATATAGGCAAATGGACGCATATGCAGTAGTTGAAACGGGCGGTAAGCAGTACCGCGTTAATGAGGGCTCTCTGCTGGAAGTGGAGAAACTGGACGCGGAAGTAGGGCAGGAAATTGAGTTGTCCTCCGTACTGGCTGTCTCGGATGGGGAATCGATCAAGGTCGGTACACCTGTCATAGAGGGCGCCAAAGTTGTTGTAACCGTGACGGAGCAGAAGCGCGGACCCAAACTGGTGAACTTCAAAAAGAAGCGCCGTAAGGGGTATAAGCGTAAAGTTGGTCATCGTCAGAGTCTGACGGTTGTAAAGGTTACACAGATTGCCTAGGCAGTGCCGGGCGCATAGGATATTGGAGATTTAGTCATGGCTCATAAGAAGAGTGGTGGTTCAGCAAAGAACGGGCGCGACAGCAAGTCTAAAAGACTTGGCGTAAAGCGCTATGGTGGGCAGCTTGTAACAGCGGGAACTATTCTGGTGCGTCAGCGCGGAACGAGGTTCCACCCCGGTAATAATGTTAAGCGTGGAAAAGATGATACGCTGTTCTCTCTGATTGACGGCATTGTGACGTTTGAGAAGAACACTCGAAAGATCAGCGTTTACGAGCCGGCGTCGGCTTAATCTTTTCCTGCATTTGCGGAGATGGTTTTAACCAGTGAAGTCACGCAGTTTTGTTGATAGGGTCGTTGTTTACGCGAGAGCGGGCAACGGGGGCAACGGGTGCTGTAGCTTCCGGCGCGAGAAATTTATTCCTAATGGTGGCCCTGACGGCGGCGATGGCGGTCGTGGGGGTCATGTCATTTTTAGGGGTGAGCATGATGAGGATTCTCTGATTCGCCTCTACTTCACCCCGCATCAGCGTGCACGTCACGCCGGTCACGGCAAGGGGAAGAAGATGCACGGCGAGAATGGCGCCGATTGCATCATAAAGGTCCCCCGCGGAACTCAGATATATGACCGTGAAAGCGGTGCACTCCTTGGTGATATCGTTGAGCATGGCCAGGAATTGATGGTTGCTCGCGGTGGCAAGGGTGGAAAGGGGAATGTCCACTGGAAGCGTTCCACTCATCAGGCGCCGATGGAGCATACCGACGGTATCCCCGGAGAGGAGCTGACCCTTCAGCTCGAACTTAAGATAATGGCTGATATCGGGCTGGTAGGCTTTCCGAATGCCGGTAAATCGTCGCTTTTGCGTGCGACAAGCCATGCCAAGCCTAAGATAGGCGCTTACCCCTTTACTACCCTTAATCCCATTATCGGGACTATGCCGCTACCCGATTATACTTCGGTTCGTATTGCCGATATCCCCGGCCTGATCGAGGGGGCTCACGAAGGCATCGGTCTGGGTCATGATTTTCTAAGGCACATCGAGCGGTCACGTTTTTTGGTATTTGTTATCGATATGGCCGGCACGGATGGACGTGAGCCGTGGGATGATCTGAAGAATCTGCGCAATGAACTTAGGTTGCATAATCCTGAACTGCTTGATCGACCATTTATTCTGGTTGCAAACAAGATGGATGTAGATGAGGCGGCTGAAAAACTGGCAGAATTTATCGAAAAAACGGGCGAAACACCCCTTGAAATATGTGCTGAACTGGAGGAGGGCATTGAGCCGCTGCGCTGCGCTCTGCTTGAGTTGATTAAGAAGGCACGTGATGATGAGGCTGCTGAAGCTGCTGCTAAGGCCGCTGAGGATGCTGCCGCTGCCGAGGCTGAGGCTGCTAAGGCCGCTGAGGATGTGGCTTCTGAGGCTGACACGGACAGTGACACGGACGACACAGACTGAGAGATGGGGCCTGCGGATTGGGGCGGGGCCTGTGCGAACTGGCCCGCAGATTTCATGAGTAGTCTGCTGCGAACACGTATAGCACTGCCAATACGGCCCAAATCGAAAAAATGCCATTTTGCAGTATCGAGATGCGGACCTGCATGGAATTGTTACAGGGCGAGAGGTTTGTTGGAGTGCCGGGTTTTATCTAAAACAGCGGTGGGAGGTCTCTTGCAGATGGATCACTCTTGATCTCTAGTTTTGGTGTACCCACTTCAGGTTCGACCTCTTTTCCGCCGCAAACTGCGTACTGACTTCCGCCGAAAACCCAGCTGATCTGCTCGCCGGGGCGTATAGTAGCACTTAAGCTTTCCGGCAAACCGGACGCCTGGGCTTCAACTGTGATCTTATCATTCAACTGGACTCTCTTACGCATCAGAGAAAGATACCACATCACGCCGTAAATTGGAAGCTGAGATTATTATTTATGGGTTGTTGTAATCGTATTGTTGACGGTCAGCCTAAATAAGGGTAGTGTACTCCGCGCTTTGTGAGCTGATTGTGCACACGGGTGTTTATGTACTGAATATATTGTGATGTTACCGAAGATCCGGCTTTTGCGGGGAAAGGGGATCACATACAAACCTAAATTAACAGGAGTATTCTCCATGGCTATTAAAATTGGTATTAACGGATTCGGCCGTATCGGTCGTCTTGTCTTTCGTGCTGCTGCGAACAACCCCAACATCGAGATCGTCGGGATCAATGACCTTGTTCCTAGTGACAATCTGGCTTACCTGCTGAAGTATGATTCGACTCATGGTCGTTTCGGTGGCACTGTTGAAGCTAAAGATGGCGTAATCATCGTTGATGGTAAAGAGGTTAAATGCTGCAGCGAGCGCGATAAGGCTGCTCTGCCCTGGGGCGAGCTGGGCGTAGATTATGTTGTTGAGTCAACCGGTCTCTTCACTACCTATGACACCGCTATTGAGCATGTCGAGAAAGCTGGCGCAAAGCGTGTGCTGATCTCTGCTCCTACAAAGACTCCTGATCAGGTTCCTACGATTGTTATGGGCGTGAATGAGGAGAAGCTCTCTGCTGACGCAAAGGTTGTCTCTAACGCTTCCTGTACCACTAACTGTCTCGCACCTATCGCTAAGGTGATTAACGATAATTTCGGTCTGGCCGAAGGTCTGATGACCACTGTGCACGCTGCTACAGCAACACAGCCCACGCAGGATGGTCCCTCGAAGAAGGACTGGCGCGGCGGGCGTAATGCTTACACCAACATCATCCCTTCATCGACCGGTGCAGCCAAGGCTGTTGGTCTGGCTCTTCCCGAGCTGGCTGGCAAGCTTACAGGTATGGCTTTGCGCGTTCCGACAGCGGATGTGTCTGTTGTTGACCTTACTTTCAAGACTGACAAGGCCACAAGCTACGAGGCTATCTGCGAAGCTATGAAGGCTGCTTCAGAAGGTCCTATGGCAGGCGTTCTGGGTTACACTGACGAAGCCGTTGTTTCAAGCGATTTCATCGGCTGCGCGCTCAGCTCAATCTTTGATGCCGATGCCGGCATTGGCCTTACCGACAAGTTCTTCAAGATTGTCAGCTGGTACGATAACGAGTGCGGTTACTCAAACCGTGTTATCAGCCTGCTCGAGCTTATGGGTAAGCAGGACGGCCTTATCTAAAGTCTTTTGCTTTAAGGCACTTCAGATAAACACTTTATCTGTGGTGACCAGGCTTTCGCCGGAACACATTTCTGTGTTCCGGCGTTTTTTGTGTACAGTGGGTACGTAGGGGCATGACGCAATCGCAGTGTCAACTATGTCCGCCATGTCAAACAGGTCAATCTGGTCAATCTGGTCGGACAAGTGGCCGGGCCGGACATAGTGACGACTTGTTGCTGGGTGTTGGGGAGGCGCCATGTTTTGCGGGCTTGCCAAGCCGTAGTCTTGGAGTGTTATGTGGAGGTCCGCCTCCGCAATCCTCGCTGCGCTTGGATTGGAGCGGCGCCATGTTTCGCGGGCTTGCCAAGCCGTAGTCTTGGAGCGTTATGTGGAGGTCCGCCTCCGCAATCCTCGCTGCGCTTGGATTGG
>CAZAKU010000165.1:0-5291 GCA_964485765.1 uncultured Lentisphaerales bacterium | reverse complement strand
TGGCATACGTAACCACCTGACCGCAGCCTAACAGCTCTGCCTCACGCATAAAGCCGATCAAGCGCTCTTTCTCGGTGTCATCCAAAAGATACTCGCGGTGGTTAACACGTGAAATTATGCGATAATAGGTAAGTTCCCGACCAAGCATACGTGCTTTTCTCATCTCTACCCCTCCAACTCTAACTCCAACTCTTGCTGATGAACACAAGATACATCGCAACCGAAAACAAAGCAAGGTCATTCTCTTACATAAGACCTGTCCCTAATTTTTTCGAACCGTCTCCAACGCGATTTAGCGCTTAATCCCCCGTTCATGCGTGACAGATGCACGACGAAGAGCTACTATCACCCAATAGTGATGATAATGATATAGATTGAATCAAGAGGTATAACTTGTTAGCTAGAGCGTATTCCGGTGCGGTGCAGGGAATTGAAGCTTACACCGTTGAGATAGAGGCAAACGTCAGCGGAGGGGAGAACTTCTCCGTCTCGATCGTGGGGTTGCCCGATGCTGCCGTCAAGGAGAGCAAAGATCGTGTACTGACCGCGATCCAGAACTCATCTTACTCCCCCTCCTTTACCCACCTGACAGTAAACCTTGCGCCGGCAGATGTCCGCAAGGAGGGCCCAAGTTTTGATCTCCCTATAGCAATTGCCACACTCGCGGCGGAGGGGCTGGTAAATGGAGACATGCTGGGTGAAACCGCCATGGTGGGGGAGCTTGCGCTCAGCGGCGAAATCCGGCGCGTACGGGCAGTGCTGTCGATTGCCCTGCACCTGCGTAAGGCCGGCATCCGAAACCTGCTGGTTCCCGCCGGAAACGCGGAGGAAGCAGCTGTTGTTGAGGGAATCAACGTATACCCGGTTGCCACGCTTACCGATGCCGTTGACGTTCTGAACGGCACTGGCATACAAACCCCGCACAAAGCCGACCTGCACACCCTCTACAGCAACATTGACCGTTCCGACCTCGATTTCGCAGATGTAAAGGGTCAGGAGATGGCCAAACGGGCAATTGAAATTTCGGTTGCTGGTGGGCACAACATGTTGATGATAGGCCCACCCGGCAGCGGTAAATCTATGCTGGCAAAAAGGATAGTCTCTATCCTGCCGGAGCTGGCGCTTGAGGAGGCCCTGGAAGCCACCAAGATCCACAGTATAGCCGGAACACTGCCACAGGAACAGGCTCTCATTATTGAGCGCCCCTACCGTTCACCCCACCATACCATAAGCGATGCGGGGTTACTGGGGGGTGGAACCCATCCCATGCCGGGTGAAGTAAGCCTGGCGCACAACGGGGTTCTTTTCCTGGATGAACTGCCAGAATTCCGACGCAACGTACTCGAGGTGTTGCGGCAGCCGCTGGAGGATGGAGCTGTAGTTATCTCACGTGCAGCGGCGACAGTTCGCTACCCCTGCCGCTTCATGCTTGTAGGCGCTATGAACCCCTGCCCATGCGGGTATTTAACCGATCACAGGCGCCGCTGCCGTTGCGGTCGTATGGATGTACAGCGTTACCGCAATAAGATCTCGGGGCCCCTGCTCGACCGCATAGACATCCACATAGAGGTGCCGGCCGTGAGTTTTGATGATCTCAGATCGGTGGAGGACGGCGAGTCCTCGGCGCTCATCCGCAAAAGAATTGTGGGAGCGCGCACCATTCAACGCCATCGTTTCGAGGGAACCGCCCAGCATACCAACGCACAAATGGGCCCGCGGGAACTCAGGCGCTGCAGCGGCCTGAGCCCGCGCGCAGAGGGGCTGCTTAAGTCAGCCATCAACGATATGCACCTTAGCGCCCGCGCCTATGACCGCATCCTGCGCGTAAGCCGAACCATCGCTGATCTGGCAGATAGTACGGATATTGATGCGCTGCATCTGCAGGAGGCGATTCAGTATCGCAGTCTGGACCGTCAATTGTGGAACTGAAAATATTAGCATACAACACCGTGCGCCAACGCCCTTTTGTGCATGTTCAGACTCTTGTATCGAATTGCTGACTATAGTACTGTCAGTAAAGGAAAGCAGCTCCTGGCGGCCATAATTCATCAAGGCGAGGGTTGGTGGCAGTACCATGTCGACTTCCGAAAAGCAGATGGGCAACCCACAGACAACGTTATAGGGAATGCATGGGAGTGAGGGGAATTACGATTACGAATGGAGAATTAGGAATTAGGACCAGCCCCGGCCGGAGGCCACTCTTGTCACGGCGCAGAGGCGTAGCCCGAAGACGGACCTACAGAAGCTCGTGTATCGCCGAAGGCAGAACACGTGCATGGCTACCGAGGAGCAGTTGAGGTCGCCCGAAGGGCCGCGATCAGGAACAGACTCGACCCCTGCCATTCAAATATGTACCATCTCCCCATGAACAATAGTGATCACAACAGTGTGCCACGGAGTGATACCGACAAAATTTCGGTGTGCATTATTGCGGGCAATGAAGAGGACAATATTCGGCGCTGCCTTGAAAGCGTGACATGGGCTGACGAAGTTATCGTTGTAGACAGCTACAGCAAAGACAACACACCTGAAATCTGCAAAGAGTACACCGATCGTGTATACCAGCATGAATGGTTAGGCTACATAAAGCAGAAGCAGCTGATTAAAGAGCTGGCCCAGTATCCGTGGGTTATGTTTGTTGATGCAGATGAAGAGGTCTCGCCGGAGTTGCGTGATGAGATCCAGCAGACCTTTGCCAAAGGAGTGCCCGACGAAGTTGCCGGATTTGAATTCCCACGGCTGGTGTTTTACCTTAACCGCTGGATCCGCCATGGCGACTGGTACCCCGATGTAAAGCTGCGGCTCTTCCGACGCGAGCGTGGCAAATGCGGCGGGTCGGAACCACACGATCGGATCTTTGTTGACGGGCATGTCACCCGGCTCAGGGCCAATCTACGTCATTACACCTACCGCGACATTGAGGATCAACTCCTTACTATAAACCGTTTTTCATCCATTTCGGCCAACGAACATCATAAATCGGGACGACGGTTTTTCATCCATGACCTGCTTTTCCGTCCTACTTTCCGGTTCTTTCGCGGATACATAATAAAACGCGGCTTTCTGGATGGGATACCGGGCTTGCTGATTGGCGTTCTTACGGCCTACGGGACCTTCATAAAGTACGCAAAGATGTGGGAATTACGCAGGACAGAGACCGCCGAAAAAATAGACGTCAAAGAGAAGTAACCTTCCATGTTAGCTCGTATTCTGCTTATGACATTCGGCGTATTCTGTTGCGCCACCGCAATCATCTGGATCAAGCTCAGCCATGTAAATTCGCTGATGCTGGCGGGGTTGCGCTGTCTGGTTGCCGCAGCGGTTCTGTCACCTCTTTTCTTTCGTGATCTGCGCCGTTTCCCAAAGCACCCTCCCTTGCGCCGCACACTGCTTCCCGGGGTTATGCTGGCTGTTCACTTCTGCACATGGATCACAGGCGCCAGAATGACCCAGGCTGCCAACGCATCCCTGATAGTTAATATGGTGCCGCTGGTTATGCCCTTCATCCTCTTCATGATGATGCGCGAAAACCCCACGCGCAACGAGATCATCGGAACGGTAATCAGCCTTGTCGGCCTTGTCATCCTAACTGGTGGCGACATAAAAATCAGCATGCAGCATTTTACAGGAGATATGATCTGCTTTGGTTCCATGCTTTTTCTCTCCGTCTATCTGGCGCTGGCACGACGCAACTCCGACTTCCCCTCCCTCTGGCTCTACGTTGTGCCTCTGTACGCCGTTGCCGGAACCATCTCAACGCTGGTCGGGCTCCCGTCGGCAACAATGCCGCAGGGCTCCCTGACACGGGAAATCCTGATTATAGTCGCACTGGGAGTTATCCCAACCGTAATAGGACACACACTATTGAACCTGACAATGAAAATGTTCCGCGGGCAGGTTGTAGCTCTGGCAAACATGGGCCAGTTCCTTTTCGCCGGGATTATGGCATTCGTTATACCGGCGATAGGAGAAACCCCCGGGATGGCATTTTACCCCGCTTCATTGCTTGTCATCATCGGGGTGACAGTAGCCCTGCGCCCCCATAAGGGCTCTAAATAATCAGCATGCAATCGCCATAGCTGTAGAATCTGTAGCGCATTCGAACCGCCTCGGCGTATGCTTCCAGCACAAACTCACGCCCTGCCAAAGCGGAGATCATCATCAGGAGGGTTGATCGCGGCAGGTGGAAATTGGTAAGCATAGCCCCGACAACGCGGAAATCATATGGCGGATAAATGTAGATGGAGCTACGCCCCTCGCCGGCAACCACACGGCCATCATTCTCCGCAGCTACGGTCTCTATGGTTCTTACGGAGGTGCTGCCAACGCAGACCACCCTCTTCCCTGCTGAGAGGGTCTCACGAATCATTCGAGCCGTCTCTTCAGGCACCCGATAGCGCTCTGACTCCATCACATGCTCTTCAACGCTCTCACTCTTTACCGGTTTAAATGTACCCGGACCCACATGCAGTGTGACCATACTGTGTCCGACACCTTTCTGATCCAGCTGTGACAGCAACTCTGGTGTAAAGTGCAATCCGGCAGTAGGAGCCGCGACAGCGCCCACCTCGCGGGCGTAAACGGTCTGGTAGCGTTCGCGATCATCCTCGATGCGTTTATCCATCGTATCTGCATTGCGCCGGATATAGGGTGGCACAGGGGGAACGCCTTTCTCTTCAAGAATCTCCATCAGGGGGCGTTCACACCTGAACAACAGTCGCAACACGCCGCCATCAAGCCGTTCCTGCACCTCCGCCTGCAGTTCGCCATCGGCCAGAGTCATGCATTGGCCGCGACGTGCCTTACGCCCCGTGCGGACCATTACCAGCCAGCAATCGCCTATGGGCTCAAGCAGAAGCAGTTCAGCCCTGCCGCCCGAATCGGACCAATGCCCGAAAACCCGTGCAGGAAAGACTCGGGTATCGTTCAGAACCAGGCGATCACCGGGATCAAGCAGTGAGGGCAGATCCGTAACAGAGCGATGTTCAATCGTGCGTGATGCACGATTCAGCACCATCATTCTGGCCATTGTCCTGGTCGCCGGCGGCGACTGGGCTATCAACTCATCAGGCAGTTCAAAATCAAAGTCGGAGGTTTGCATCATTCGCCGATAATTTTTACCAGCGCACGCTTGCGCCGTTTGCCATCCAGTTCATAGTAGAATATGCACTCCCACGGGCCGAAATCCAGTTTGCCATCAGTAACGGCAACCACCACTTCGCGCCCCATAACAGTACGTTTCAGGTGGGCATCGGCGTTATCCTCATAACCGTTATGTTCATACTGATCGT
>CAZAKU010000164.1:0-5485 GCA_964485765.1 uncultured Lentisphaerales bacterium | reverse complement strand
GCAACCTTGGCCTCGCAAACGCCCTATTCGACCACCTGGCGCGGAAACTCCCCGTGTCACGCCTGCAGCGCGACCTGACCGACTCAACCGTACTGCGCAACATGGGCGTGGCTTTCGGTTACAGCATGGTGGCCTATGCCGCCACGCTAAAGGGTCTAGGCAAACTGGAACTTAACGCCGCAGCCCTGGCCGCCGACCTGAATAATGCCTGGGAGATCCTGGCAGAGCCTATCCAGACCGTGATGCGCAAAGTCGGCATTGATGAGCCCTATGAGAAGCTCAAAGCGCTAACGCGAGGGAAAAAGATTACATCCGAAGATATCCGGACCTTCCTCGAAACGCTCGACCTTCCGGAAGATGATCATAAGCGCCTGCTGGCAATGACCCCCGAGGCGTACATCGGTATCGCGGAATCACTGGCAATAAACGTTTAATTAAGGTTAACTGCTTCTGTATGTTCAATACCACTGCGCAAAAGCCGCATGGAGAGTAAATAATGCAAATTCTTTTTATTGGTGGAAGCGGAAATATATCTACAGACTGTGTGCGGGAACTTATCCGGCGCGGAAACCGGATATCGGCGGTAACACGCGGAGAGCGTGAACTGCCTCCGGGCTGTGAGTCGATTATAGCCGATTGCTACAATGAGAGCGCTCTGCGCTTCGGCATCTCCGGCAAGCAATTCGATGCTGTGATCGATTTTCTTTCGTTTAAACCTGAGGATATTCTGCGGACCCTCGACTGCATAAGCGATTGCAGCGGACACTACATATTCATAAGCTCGGCAACCGTATATGAAAAACCGCTACGCTCACTGCCCATTACTGAGGATACACCTCTCGGCAATCCATGGTCGGAATATGCCCGGGCAAAACAGGCCTGCGAAGAGCTGCTGGCCAGCGAGGCCACTAAACGCGGGATCCCTTTCACTATAGTTCGTCCTTCACATACCTACGGTGAGCAGTGGATACCCAACCTTATCAGCAGTGCCGGTTTCACATTCGGCGCCCGATTGCTGGCAGGAAAACCGGTTATTGTACCCGACGATGGACAAAGCCTCTGGACTCTTACCACCAGCCGCGACTTTGCCGTGGGGCTTGCCGGCCTGATCACGAATCCCGCTGCATTCGGCCAGAGCTACCATATTACCAGCGATCAGGCGTTGACCTGGAACCAGATCACACTGGAAGCAGCGATGGCGCTCAAAGCCGAGAACCCTGTCATTGTACCGATCCCCTCAGAGTTTATCTGCGAAGCAGATCCGGAGCTGACCGACAGGATAAAGGGAGACAAGAGTCATCACACAATCTTCGACAATGCACGCATCAAAGCGGCCGTACCCGATTTTGAATGCCTCACCACTCTGCGCGAAGGTATGCAGATTTCGGCCCGATGGTTCATGGCGGACAGCTCACGACAAGTCGTAGACCCCGTTATAGAGCAACGCTATGAACGCATCATTGCAGCATGGCAGGCCTGTTAAAACTATGAACTGGTTCGATCTGCCCTTCTTCAGCGCAGCGCAGTGGAGCGAGCTGCAGGGATCTCTTAAAACACGGCGCAGTCAGGTCAATGTGTTCCCGCCGGAAAAGCAGGTTTTCCGCGCATTCGAACTTACCCCGCTTGAATCCGTAAAGGTTGTCATATTGGGACAGGACCCCTACCACCGCCCCGGCCAGGCTCACGGACTCTGTTTCTCAGTACCGGAAGGGGTTACACCCCCGCCCTCTCTGCGTAACATATTAAAAGAGGTAAACCGCGATCTCGAAGCGACTCCGACCCGCTCAACCGACCTGACCGACTGGGCCACCCAGGGCGTACTGCTCCTTAACACCAGTCTTACTGTTGAAGAGAGTAAACCGGGCAGTCATGCTAGAAAGGGCTGGCAGGAGCTGCTGCACCAAACCATAGACCTCGTAAACAGGGAACGCCCGCACGTTGTATTCCTGCTGTGGGGAAACCCGGCACGGGCATATGCAAAACGTATTGACCCGCGTCACACCATTCTCGAGGCGGTCCACCCCTCGCCCCTCTCAGCCCACCGCGGATTTCACGGCTGCAGCCATTTTTCACTTACAAACCGGGCCCTGATCGAGCACGGACAGCAACCCGTGAAGTGGGGTTGAGATAGAAAAGGGAATAAGTTTCCTTGCAACCTTCATGCGCTCCAGACTACGCTTTCTCGAAACGCAAGGAGACTGTTATGGCTGTAGAGTATGCAATCACCTCATAGCAACCTAATATCATATTATGAATAAAACACATCAAGTCACCTTTCAGCCATCGGGCCGCAAAATGCGAATTCCGGCGGGAACCCCCATCATTGAAGCAGCCGGCCGTGCCGGAATCATCCTGCGTATTCCCTGCGGAGGCACCGGGACATGCGGTAAATGCCGGGTACGCATCAGCTCCGGAGATGCCGATCCAAAACCATCCGCAGAGGTAATCTCGGCCGAAGAGATGAAGGAGGGATGGAGGCTCGCATGCAGCACTCCGGTGACCTCCGATCTGGTGATTGATATCCCCGAAGATGCCCTATTCGAAAATAGTCAGAAGATACTCGAAGACCACGCCCAAGGTGTTGTCACTGAACTTGCTCCCCACATACGAATAGAGCCATTCACGCTGCCCCTCCCGACATACGAAGATACCCGCAGCGATGCTCGCCGACTCGAAGAAACCCTCTCTTCGCCGGTTGAGATACCAGCCGATATACTGCGAAAAATACCAGCCTTTATACGCAAGAACGATTGGCAGGGAAATCTCCTGATACGCGGCGACGAAGCAATTGACCTGCTGCAGTCCATTCCCCACCTGCCTCTGCTGGGGGTAGCCTTCGACCTTGGCACCACAACGGTTGTCGGCACCCTCATAAACCTCAACACCGGCAGGGAGATGGCTGTCGCATCACGCATGAATGCACAGATTGCGGAGGGCGACGATGTTCTGACGCGAATATTAAAAGTGCGTGAGGAGCCAAAGAACCTGCAGAAACTGCAACAGGCGGCCACCGATACGCTTAATGAAATAATCGACGACCTCTGTGAACAATGCGATATAGCCACCAACCGCATTTTCGACATAACCCTGGCTGGCAACACCACCATGCAGCAGCTCGCCTGCGGGATAGACCCCTCCGCCCTCGGTGAGGTGCCATTTATTCCCGCCTTCGAAGCGCCGCTGATGCTGGATGCTTCACAACTGGACCTCCACAGCAATGCTCACGCCAGAATATTTGTATTCCCCCAAATCGGCTGTTTTGTAGGCGGAGATACCGTTGCTGCCATACTGGCTTCCGGCCTTGATAGCGACGATAAACCGAAGTTGCTGGTCGACATCGGCACCAACGGCGAAATCGTGCTGGCCTGTAACGGACGCCTGATGTGCACCTCCACCGCGGCCGGTCCCGCATTTGAGGGCGCCCGCATAAAGCAGGGAATGCGCGCCTCCAGCGGAGCCATCGACCGCATCGAATTCAACGACGATCTTAATATAAACGTAATCGGGGACACTGCCCCCACAGGACTATGCGGCACAGCCCTGATCGATGCCGTAGCCGGAATGCTCGACTCCAAACTGCTCGAATCCACCGGACGAATCATGGATGCAGATGAATGCACGGCTCCTGAAAAGCTTAAAGCCCGCCTCTCAGGAACAGAGAACGATGCCCGTTTCATGTTGGCCGACTCAAACGGCGACACCGACCCCGTATGTATATGGCAGCGCGATATACGCGAGCTGCAGCTGGCATCCGGCGCCATTCGCGCCGGGATCCAAACACTGCTTCAACTGGCGGGTATTAATGAATCAGATCTTGATTCCATTCTGCTCGCCGGTGCCTTCGGCAACTATATCCGGCGTGAGAACGCCATCCGCATAGGACTGCTGCCATCGATCCCACTCGAACGCGTACAATTCATCGGCAACGCCGCATCGCTGGGTGCCAAACAGGCCCTTACCAGCCGCCATTCGCGCAGGCGGGCAGAAAAACTGGCCGACCGCGCCGAACACATCGACCTCAGCGCCGATCCTAACTTCCAGATGGCATTCGGCATGGCAATGATGTTCCCGGAATAGAGCTGAATAAATCAACAATAACAAGATACGATTGATCATTGGTGAATATTGGAGTATATTGTTGATATGAACACAATCCGATTTGTGTATTGGACAGAAGATGATATGTGGTTGGGTCATCTTGAAGACTATCCTGACTACATGACACAAGGTGAATCTCTTGAAGAACTTCAGGAAAATTTGAAGGATGTTTTTAAGGATCTCACCGGTGGCCACATCCCTGGCGTTCGTAGAGTTGCGGAGATGCAGATCGCATGAAGCGACGTGATCTGATCAAGCAAATCGAAAAGAACGGATGTGCCTTAATCCGGCACGGCGGAAAGCATGAATTGGTATCAAAACCCGAACACAGGTTCCTGCCAACCCATTCCACGCCATAGAGAAATCAAAGAACAGCTTGCACGCCACATCATAAGAAAACTCAACAACTGACATATTTGTGAAAATACCTGGAGCACCCAGCGAATCGGTAAGCGCGTATAAGCTCATTCGCAGACCCGGTCACCGATCTCTCGTCACCGCTGCAGCCGGAAGCATTGGCCTTATGCTAGGATTGTGCGGCATGCTCCATGCCGGTCAGGCCACAGTCACGCTCGATGGCTACACCACGGGTGCATTCCGCTGGAAAGATGTCAGCGGCAATGAATACAGTTCCGCCTACCAAACCACCTACAGTTATACTCAGGCAGTAGTGCAGGTCACCTACAGCACCAGCGGTACCATGCTCCACGGCACCCTCACCGCAAGCAACCTGAAACCCAATTTTGCCTATCAGGTAAAACTGAGCGGCTTCCCCGAATCCGCCCCGGTGGCTAACGAGAATCTAGGGTTCTCGGGACGCTGGTGGAAGGAGGAATGGAACGGTACACAGTGGAGCGGCGGAGCGAACCTTAACGACAAAGGCGACGGCTCGTTCCCCAACCCCAATGACATTTCTTACATGAATGACAAGAATGAACTTTATACGACCGACCCGCCACAGCTGAAGTATAGGTTCACAGCTTATCGTCCGTTCGACTACTTTATTACCGATTCGAGCGGCAATGCCACCATCGGTTTTTTGATGCGTGACACGTATCACGTTCTTTTCGGCGACTGGCAACCGCAAACCCCCTCTGTATCAAATGACGGTCCCATGAAATGGCACAGCTTCGACCCCGATCCGGCCCTCCATCCCGCTTACGATACAGATCATCCCGCAACAACGAAAGGAGTCTACGGCGAATGGGAACGGCTGCCAAAGGGCAAAATATACATTGCCCCCGGAGATTACAATGTGGACTTTCTACTAACCGAAGAATCCTTTCATGAATCAGGCATCGGAGGATGGTGGGCCCACGCCGTGCACGGCCCGATAATGTTCAGCATCGTCAAGCCGGTGATAACAGCGTGGGCGGCTCCCGACCAC